>NZ_CAKAKL010000002.1:300000-555000 GCF_916619195.1 Inquilinus sp. Marseille-Q2685 | reverse complement strand
AGTCTCGGTTGATGTCCTTTCCTCCGGGTACTGAGATGTTTCAGTTCCCCGGGTTCGCCTCCGCACCCTATGGATTCAGGTACGGATACCGCATAAGCGGTGGGTTGCCCCATTCGGAGATCTGCGGATCAAAGGGTGCTCGCCCCTCCCCGCAGCTTATCGCAGCGTGCCACGTCCTTCATCGCCTCTCAGTGCCAAGGCATCCACCAGATGCCCTTAGACGCTTGATCTCAGCTTCTTCTCAAAGAGAAGCACCGCGCACAGAGGCAAGCGCCCTACTGGACACTCTCTCCGTACATCGACACCTCTCCCCGCAGCCGGAACAATCCTCGCCTTAGAACCAGTCGGGGCAAGCCCCTCAGGCCCAAGACGGCGATCGTTCCGTCTTCGCATTCTCTTCACAATGTCCAATATCCGCGATCGCTTGCGCGATCTGCCGCGGGCCGAAGCCCACGGATCTCTGTCCTCTCACGTTCCAGCTTCTCGCCGCCGGCCCTGTCTTCTCACACCAGATTGGTGGAGGCGGACGGGATCGAACCGACGACCTCATGCTTGCAAAGCACGCGCTCTCCCAACTGAGCTACGCCCCCAACGATGGTTGGCCTATCGCGCTTCGCGCTACTTGAGGCCGATCTGGTGGGCCAGGGAGGATTTGAACCTCCGACCTCACGCTTATCAAGCGCGCGCTCTAACCAGCTGAGCTACTAGCCCTGAAGCAGTTGATGACATGGCTCGGCCTATCGCTTCGCTACTTGAGGCCGATCCATGATCGATCGGCGCCAGAAGCGCTGCGTCCTAGGCCAGCCAAGTCATCGGCTGGAACGGAGAAGGGATGCGTGGCCGGCGGCCTTCAGACCCATGATCGGATCCTAGGCTCCCGACATGTCGGGCATCCTTAGAAAGGAGGTGATCCAGCCGCAGGTTCCCCTACGGCTACCTTGTTACGACTTCACCCCAGTCGCTGATCTCACCGTGGCCGGCTGCCCCCATTGCTGGTCAGCGCACCGTCTTCGGGTAAAACCAACTCCCATGGTGTGACGGGCGGTGTGTACAAGGCCCGGGAACGTATTCACCGCGGCGTGCTGATCCGCGATTACTAGCGATTCCAACTTCATGCACCCGAGTTGCAGAGTGCAATCCGAACTGAGACGGCTTTTGGGGATTAGCTCCAGGTCGCCCCTTCGCTGCCCACTGTCACCGCCATTGTAGCACGTGTGTAGCCCAACCCGTAAGGGCCATGAGGACTTGACGTCATCCCCGCCTTCCTCCGGCTTGTCACCGGCAGTATCTCCAGAGTGCCCAACTCAATGATGGCAACTGAAGAGGAGGGTTGCGCTCGTTGCGGGACTTAACCCAACATCTCACGACACGAGCTGACGACAGCCATGCAGCACCTGTGTGGGAGCCAGCCGAACTGAAGGACCCGATCTCTCAGGCCCATACTCCCCATGTCAAGGGTTGGTAAGGTTCTGCGCGTTGCTTCGAATTAAACCACATGCTCCACCGCTTGTGCGGGCCCCCGTCAATTCCTTTGAGTTTTAATCTTGCGACCGTACTCCCCAGGCGGTGTGCTTATCGCGTTAGCTGCGCCACCGAACAGCAAGCTGCCCGACGGCTAGCACACATCGTTTACGGCGTGGACTACCAGGGAATCTAATCCTGGTTGCTCCCCACGCTTTCGCGCCTCAGCGTCAATACCAAGCCAGGTGGCCGCCTTCGCCACTGGTGTTCTTCCCAATATCTACGAATTTCACCTCTACACTGGGAATTCCACCACCCTCTCTTGGATTCAAGCCCGCCCGTATCAAATGCAGTTCCCAGGTTGAGCCCGGGGCTTTCACATCTGACGCAACGAACCGCCTACGCGCCCTTTACGCCCAGTCATTCCGAACAACGCTTGCCCCCTTCGTATTACCGCGGCTGCTGGCCCGAAGTTAGCCGGGGCTTCTTCTCCCACTACCGTCATCATCGTCGTGGGTGAAAGAGCTTTACAACCCGAAGGCCTTCATCACTCACGCGGCATGGCTGGATCAGGCTTGCGCCCATTGTCCAATATTCCCCACTGCTGCCTCCCGTAGGAGTCTGGGCCGTGTCTCAGTCCCAGTGTGGCTGGTCATCCTCTCAGACCAGCTACCGATCGTCGGCTTGGTAGGCCGTTACCCCACCAACTACCTAATCGGACGCGGGCCCCTCTTCCGGCGATAAATCTTTCACCCGGAGGTCGTATACGGTATTAGCCAAAGTTTCCCTTGGTTGTTCCGTACCAGAAGGTAGGTTCCCACGTGTTACTCACCCGTGCGCCACTCCCCTTGCGGGGCGTTCGACTTGCATGTGTTAGGCCTGCCGCCAGCGTTCGTTCTGAGCCAGGATCAAACTCTCAGGTTCGACTTCAGATCATCCCGGCCGAAGCCAGAACAACCCTACTAGTGGAGCGCTCAACTCCAACCTCTCGGTCAGAGCCGCACCTCACACACCTGAGCCATCCAACGATCCGCCAGATCTCTCCGGCAAACCGCTCATGACTCTACTAGCGTCCGAGATACCGCGCCCGCTTGTTTCGCCCTCCACCGAGAGACCAAACCGCCGGCCGCGTATCCCTTCTCCACTTCTTCTCACTTGTCCAAGATCCGTCGCCCTTCGCTCGGGTCTCCCCGGCTCCAGAGCCGCATCCGCCCGTCGCGCCTTCCCCTTCCAGGGCCGGCCCGCCAGGGCAGAAACGCCGATGTAAGTTACCGACCAGGCTTTTGCAACCCCTTTTGGCTGCCTGCCGCTGCGTCGCTCTCTTTCGAGTTCGTCGCCGCGGCGTCGCCGTCGGTGAGCGGGTTTATAGGGGGGTGATCCGGGGCACGCAAGAGCTTTTTTGCACTTCCGTGAATTTCTTTTCCGAGCCCCCGGACGCCCCGCTCAGAGCAGCCCGAGAGCCCTGAGCTCCTGCTGCAGATGGGCCGGCAGGTCGCTCTCCGACGATACCCCCAGGTCGCGCGGCGCGGCATCCGGATCGAGATAGCGCCAGCCCTGGAAGGCACGCAGCGGCCGGGCCTCCACCGCCGTCAGCTCCGGGTCGTACAGCAGCCGGCAATAGGTGTCGCCGTCCTCGTCGGTCACCATGAACATGTCGAGGATCGGCTGCCGCACCAGGATGACGTGGCGGATCACCCAGAAGATCGAGCCGCCATCGATCAACTCGTCCCGCCGCGTGGGCATGCGCTTGGTGTAGCCGTAGACGACCTCGCGCCCGTCGACGACATGGCGCCGGCCCTGCTGGACCGTGGCGAGCTGGGCCGGTTCGGAGATGCCGACGGCGACCTTCAACAGATGGACAGGCACGGTTCCTCCATGGCCGCGCCTTCCGCGGCCACGCTTCGGGATGGATCAGGCGTCGCGCGCGATCAGCGCGCGGGCCACCCTGGAGGCCGGCGGCCGGTCGAGCACACCCGAGATGAATCGGGTCGCATCGAGCAGCCGGTCCAGAGCGACGCCGCTGGCGATGCCGAGGCCGTCGAGAAGATAGACCACATCCTCGGTTGCGACATTGCCGGTGGCGCCCTTGGCATAGGGGCAGCCGCCGAGCCCCGCCACCGCCGAATCGACCACGGCGATTCCGCGCTGCAGCGCCGCGTGGATGTTGGCGACAGCCATGCCGTAGGTGTCGTGGAAATGGACCGCCAGCGACTCGCGCGGAATCCGCACCGCTACCGCCTCGATCATCGCCACGGCCTTGCCCGGCGTGCCGACGCCGATGGTGTCGCCCAGGCTGATCTCGTAGCAGCCGAGATCGAACAGCGCGGCCGACACCTCGGCCACCTTGGCCGGCGGCACCTCTCCTTCATAAGGACAGCCGAGCACGCAGGAGACATAGCCGCGCACCTTCAGCCCGGCGGCCCGGGCGCGGGCGACGACCGGGGCGAACCGGGCCAGGCTCTCGGCGATCGAGCAGTTGATGTTGCGGCGGCTGAAGCTCTCCGAAGCGGCGCCGAACACGGCGATCTCGGTCGCCCCGGCGGCGAGCGCGGCGTCGAGGCCGGTCTCGTTCGGCACCAGCACCGGATAGGAGATGCCGGGCGCGCGGTTGATCCGGGCCATCACCTCGGCCGAATCGGCCATCTGCGGCACCCATTTCGGGCTGACGAAGGCGCCGGCCTCGATCACCGTCAGCCCGGTGGCCGACAGGCGGTCGATCAGCCCGACCTTGGCCTCGAGCGGCACCACCGCCTTTTCGTTCTGCAGCCCGTCGCGCGGACCGACCTCGACGATGCGGACCCTGGCCGGAAGCATGTCAGGCGGCCTCGAAGCCGATCAGGGCCACGCCCTCGTCCACCTGGTCGCCGGCCGAGAAGGGCAGGCTGGTGACGGTGCCGTCCGCCGGCGCGGCCACGGTGTGCTCCATCTTCATCGCCTCCAGCACGATCAGCGGCTGGCCCTTGGTCACCTTGGCGCCGGCCTCGACCAGCACCGCGATCACCCGGCCGGGCATCGGCGCGGTCAGCCGGCTGCCGGCGCCGGCCTCCTCGCCGGCATGGGCCAGCGGGTCGATGACGCCGAACACCCGGTCGGCGCTGTCGCGCAGCACTGCGATGCGCTCGTCGGACACCACGATCGTCGCCCTCGCCGTGCGGTCGCCGAGCCGGGCGGTCAGCTCGCCGTTCACCAGCGTGCCGCCGGCCTCGACCGGCCCATCCGGCGTGCCGATCGACAGCCCGCCATGGCGACGGTAACGCACCGCCACCGGGATCTCGGCGTCGCGATCGGTCAGGCGCAGCATCTCCACCGATTCGTCGTTCAGCCGCCAGCCGTCGGCCAGAGCCCAGGGGCTGGACCGGTCACGGTCGCGGCCGAGCACGAGGCCGAGCGCCGCGAGCGCGATGTCCTCGGAGGAGGCCGGCGCGGGCGGCGGCAGCAGATCCGCCCCATGGCGGGCGATGAAGCCGGTGTCGAGCTCGGCGGCGGCGAAGGCCGGGTGGCGCGCGATCGCCCGCAGGAAGTCGAGATTGGTGGCCAGGCCGGCGATCCGGGCCTGGTCCAGCGCCCGGGCCAGCCGCCGCACCGCGGCCGGCCGGTCATGGTCCCAGACGATCAGCTTGGCGATCATCGGGTCGTAATGGATCGAGATCGCATCGCCCTGGCGGACGCCCGAATCGATGCGGACATGCGGCGGCGCCTCGGGCAGGGCCAGATGCGCCAGCCGCCCGGTCTGCGGCAGGAACCCGGCCTGCGGGTCCTCGGCATAGAGCCGGACCTCGATCGCGGCGCCGTTGATGGCGAGGTCGTCCTGGCCCAGCGGCAGGGTCCCGCCGGCCGCGACCAGCAGCTGCCATTCGACCACGTCGAGCCCGGTGATCGCCTCGGTCACCGGATGCTCGACCTGAAGCCGGGTGTTCATCTCCATGAAGTAGAAGCGGCCGTCGGTGTCGAGCAGGAACTCGACCGTGCCGGCGCCGACATAGCCGATCGCCTTCGCGGCAGCGACCGCCGCCTCGCCCATCGCCTTGCGGATCGCGGGGTCGAGGCCGGGGGCCGGCGCCTCCTCCACCACCTTCTGGTGGCGGCGCTGGATCGAGCAGTCGCGCTCGAATAGATAGACGCAGTTCCCGTGCCCGTCGGCGAAGACCTGGATCTCGACATGGCGCGGCCGGGCCAGATAGCGCTCGATCAGCACCCGGTCGTTGCCGAAGGAGGAAGCAGCCTCGCGCTGGGCGCCGGCCAGCTGGGCGGCGAAATCCTCCGCCCGCTCGACCACGCGCATGCCCTTGCCGCCGCCGCCAGCCGAGGCCTTGATCAGCACCGGGAAGCCGATCTTCGCCGCCTCGGCCGCCAGCCGGGCGGGATCCTGGTCGGCCTCGTGATAGCCCGGCACCAGCGGCACGCCGGCCGCCGCCATCAGCGCCTTGGCCTCGCTCTTGCCGCCCATGGCGCGGATCGCCGACGGCGGCGGACCGACGAAGGTGATGCCGGCCTCGGCGCAGGCCTCGGCGAACGCCGCATTCTCCGACAGGAAGCCGTAGCCGGGGTGGATCGCCTGGGCGCCGGCCGCCTTCGCCGCGGCCAGGATGGCGTCGATCTTCAGATAGCTGTCGCGGGCCGGGGCCGGACCGATGCGGACCGCCAGATCGGCCTCGGCGACATGGCGCGCCCCGGCATCGGCGTCGGAATGGACTGCGACGGTGCGCAGGCCGAGGCGCCGCGCCGTGCGGATCACTCTGCAGGCGATCTCCCCCCGATTGGCGATCAGAAGCGTGTCGAACATTCCCGTCCCGGAACAGCCGCTTGGTTGAGCAACAATCTAACAGGGCCGGTCCGCGGCGCACGCGGGAAATCGAAACCCTATTTCGGCCGCCCGTCGGCCAGCACCAGCCGCGCCGCGAGGCCGAGGAAGACGATGCCGGTGAAGCCGTTCAGCAGCCGCGCCGCGACCGGCCGCCGCGACAGCAGCCGGCCGACACCGCCCGAGGACATGCCGACGATGGCGTTCACCGCGGTGCCGGAGACGTTCAGCAACGTGCCCAGCACCAGGATCTGCAGCGCCGCGCTGTGCGCCGGATCGACGAATTGCGGCAGGAAGGCGATGAAGAACAGCGCCACCTTCGGGTTCAGGACGTTGGTGACCATGCCGTCGAGGAAGATCCGGCCCGCCGGCCTCGGCGCCATCGGTCCGGCAGCGCCGAGGCCGGAGGCGGTGCTGCGCAGCGCCTTGACAGCCAGCCACAGCAGATAGGCGGCCCCGCCCCAGCGCAGGATCTCGAAGGCCGTGGGCGAGGCGGCGAACAGCCCGGTCAGGCCGAGCGCCGCCGCCACGGTGTGCACCGCCGCCCCGCCGCCGATGCCGAGCGCCGCGGCCAGACCGGCGCGCGGGCCGCGGGCGACGCCGTTGGCGAAGCAGAACAGCATGTCCGGCCCGGGCGTGAGGTTCAGCGCCAGGGCGGCGGCCATGAACAGGGCGAGCGTTGCCGGATCGAACAAGCGGACCTCGGATCTGGGGACGACCGATCCTAGGGCAGTGCCTGTCGCCCGCCAGTCCGGCGGACGCATGGCCGTCCCGCTCTCAGAACCGGTCGGCGCGGTAGGGGAACGGATCGACCACGGTCTCGGCGCCGGTGATCATCTCGGCCAGGAGGCGGCCGGTGACCGGCCCCAGGGTGAAGCCGTGATGGGCATGGCCGAAGGCGAGCCACAGCCCCCTGTGCCGCGGTGCCGGCCCGATCACCGGCCGCATGTCGGGCAGGCAGGGCCGCGCGCCCATCCAGGGCCGGTCGTCCACCCGGCCGTCCAGCGGGAACAGGGTCCGCGCCGAAGCCTCTGCCGCCTCGAGCTGCACCGGCGTCGGCGGCGCATCGCGGTGGCCCATCTCGACTCCCGTGGTCAGGCGCAGGCCGCGCGCCATCGGCGTCAGCAGATAGCCCCGCTCCTCGTCCAGCACCGGGCGGTGCAGCACGGCGTTGCCGCGCGCCCGGTAATGCATGTGGTAGCCGCGCTTGACCGCGAGCGGCAGGCGGTAGCCGAGCGGGTGGATCACGTCGGCCGACCAGGGGCCGAGCGCCACCACCGCGTCGTGCGCCAGCACCGGACCGTCCGGCCCCTGCAGGCTCCAGCCGCCCTCCGCCGGCTGCAGCGACCGGGCGTCGGCCTGCACCAGACGGCCGCCGCGGCGCAGGAACAGCTCGGCATAGCCCCTGGTGACGGCGCCGGGATCGGAGACCGAGACCGGGTCCTTCCAGTGCACGCCGCCGGCCAGCCCGTCCGCCAGATGCGGCTCCAGCGCCCGGACCTGCGCCGGGTCGAGCACGGCGAAGCCGAGGCCATGGGCAGCCGCGGCGGCCGTCCCCGCCACCGCGGCCTCCAGGCTGCGGGCGCTGCGGTACACGGAAAGCCAGCCGGTGTCGCGTGCCAGATGGGTGATGCCGGCCTGCTCCAGCAATGGCCGGTGCTCGTCCAGGCAGCGCTCGATCAGCGGCAGCATCGCCCGCGCCGCCTCGGCCAGGCGGACCGGGGAGGAATGGCGCCAGTACTGGAACAGCCAGGGCGCGATCCGCGGCAGGAAGGTCCAGTGGTAGCGGGCGTCGATCCGGCGGTTCGACGCATAGCGCAGCAGGTCGAGCAGCGAGCGCGGGAAGGCATAGGGCACGACGCTGGCGCGCTCGATCAGCCCGGCATTGCCGTGGCTGGTCTCCTCGCCCGGGCCGCGACGGTCGACCAGCGCCACCGACCGGCCGCGCGCCTGCAGGTGCAGGGCGGTCGAGACACCGACGATTCCGGCCCCGAGCACGGCGACATCGCTTCTGATCATGGTCTGGCTGCCTTTCCGACGCCCGCATAGCATATCCGGGCCAAGCCGAATCACGTCATCGTGGTCTAGACCATCACCTCCTCGCGAAGGGCTGCCCCGATGACGTCCCCGTTCCGACTCGAGACCTTCTGGAAGCCCGCCGCGGGCGGCGAAGCCCTGAGCTATACCCTGCGGCTGACCAACCGGTCGGACCGGACGGTCTCGGGCTTCACGCTCCGCATCAGCGGCCCGGCCCGGATCGACCCGGCCGCGACCATCGAGGGCGGCGCGCTGACGGCGCGGCTGTCCAACCATCCCGAGTTCACCCCCCCGCCGCACACCGAGCTGGCCCCCGGCGACAGCTGGCCGCTGACGGCACGGGGGCTGAGCTATCCTCCCCGCCATTGGACCGACGGCGCCACCACCGCCTATGTCGTGCTGGCCGACGGCTCGACCGCGCCGGCCGCCGTCGCGCCGACGCATTCCGCCGCCGACAACGCGCCGCTGAAGCGGGGCACCGAGCGCTTCCCCGTGCCGGCGTCGGCCCCGGTGCCGGTCTCCGTCATCCCCTGGCCGGAGGCCGTCGCCGTCGGCGGCCGCCGCGCCGTCCCCGCCGGGCTGGCGCCAAGGGGAGAGGGCCCCGAGGCCGAACAGGCCGCCGCCGCCTTCGCCGAGCTGACCGGCGCATTGTTCCCGGCAGAGGGCATCGTGCGGCCCGCGGCGGAGGGCGGCCTGGCCATCGGGCTGGCGACCGAGCCGGGCTTCGGCCCTGAGGCCTACCGCATCGCCTTCTCCGAGACCGGCGTCACGGTGCGAGCCTCCACCCGCACCGGCCTGCTCTACGGGCTGATCACGCTCGGCCAGATCTGGCGCGGCGCCCGGCGCCATCCCGAGACCTTCTCGTTCCCTGCGGCCGGCGAGATCCGGGATTCGCCGGCGCATGGCTGGCGCGGGTCGCATCTCGACGTCGCCCGGCAGTTCTATTCCTCGGCCGAGGTCGCCCGGTTCCTGCAGCTGCTGGCCTGGAGCAAGATGAACCGCTTCCACTGGCACCTGTCGGATGACGAAGCCTGGCGGGTCGAGATCGACGCCTATCCGGAGCTGACGCGGGTCGGCGCCTGGCGCGGCCACGGTCTGGCGCTGCCGCCGCTGCTCGGCTCCGGCCCCGAGCCGCAGGGCGGCTACTACAGCAAGCAGGCCATCCGCGAGCTGGTCGCCCAGGCCGACCGGCTGGGCATCGTCGTGGTGCCGGAGATCGACATCCCCGGCCATTGCCACGCCGTGCTGCAGGCGCTGCCGCATCTGCGCGACCCCGGCGAGCATGGCGAATACCAGTCGGTGCAGGGCTTCCCCAACAACTGCCTGAACCCGGCGCATGAGCCGGTCTACGGCTTCCTCGAGACCGTGTTCGACGAGCTGATCGCGCTGTTCCCGTCGAAGATCATCCATGTCGGTGCGGACGAGGTGCCGCTGGCCGCCTGGTCGGGATCGCCGCTCGCGCTCGACCGCCTGCGGCAGGTCGGCGGCGACGCGCTGGCGGACCAGCACGCGACACTGGTCAACACGATCGGCAACCGCCACGGCGCCGACGCCATTGAAGGCTCGGCGACCGCCGTGCTGCAGGCGGAGTTCCTGCGGCGCGTCCAGCGCTTCCTGGCCTCGCGCGGCGTCGTCACCGGCGGCTGGGAGGAGGCGGCGCATGGCGACGTGATCGAGAAGGACAGGAGCTACCTGGTCGGCTGGCGCTCGGTCGAGGTCAGCGCCGAGCTGGCCGGCCGCGGCTACGACATCGTGGTCGCGCCGGGGCAGCGCTACTATCTCGACATGTCGCAGGGCACCGCCTGGTCCGAGCCGGGCGCCGGCTGGGCCGGATGGTCGGGCCCGCAGGAGACCTACGAGTTCGAGGCCACCCAGGGCTGGACCGAGGACCAGCGGCAGCACCTGATGGGGGTCCAGGCCTGCATCTGGTCCGAGCCGATGACCGACCGCGCGGTGTTCGACCGCCTGGTCTTCCCCAGGCTTTCGGCCATCGCCGAAGCCGGCTGGACCCGCAAGGAGTCGAAGTCCTGGGCGCGCTTCAGCGCCCTGATGGGGCTGATGCCGAACCTGTACGGGCATTGGGCGGAGTGATCCGCGGCAGGCAGACCCCCTAATCCTCGGGGAGTGCCCCGGCGCCGCGATCGGACGACACTGGGATCGCGCAGGGGACGGGGATGCGCCGAAGCGTCCTGTGCCGTCCGTAACAGGTCGGCCACGGCGATTCGGCGCATCCTCCGGCGCGGCGGGACCGGACCGGCCCGTGCCGATCCGGGCGCCGGCGGCGGTCAACGAGGGGAAAGATGCACAGCATCGACAGAGCATTCTTCATCCTGGCCGTGCTGCTGGGGCTGGCCGGCATGCTGCTCGGGATCCAGATGGGCATGGCCCATGACTTCCGGCTGGTGCCGGTGCACACCCATGTCAATCTCGTCGGCTGGGTCTCGCTCGCCCTGTTCGGCATCGGCTACCGGGTCGGGCTCGCCAAGGGCGGCGGGCTGGCCGTGCTGCATTTCTGGATCGCGCTGGCCGGGGCGATCCTGCTGCCGGTCGGCATCTATCTCGCCGTCACCCAGGAACAGCAGGCCGTGGTCATCATCGGCTCGCTGTTCACGCTCGCCTCGATGGTCCTGTTCCTGGTCAACGTCCTGCGGGCCCGGACCACGCCGGCGGGCTGATCACATGAGCCAGGACGGCTTCCGCTTCTCCAGGAAGGCGGCGACGCCTTCCCTGCCCTCCTCGCCGGCGCGGATCGCGGCGATGCGGCGGGCGCAGTCGTCCTCGCCCTCGGCCGGCGGCCGGCCGGCCACCGCCGCGACCAGATCCTTGGCCGCCCGCACCGCCACCGGGCCGTTGCCGCGCAGCGCCGACAAGATCTGCCGCGCCGCCTCCTCAAGCCCGTCGCCCGCCACCAGCTCGTGCACCAGACCGAGGCGCCGGGCCTCGACCGCATCGAAGCGCTCGGCGGTCAGGAAGTACCTGCGAGCGGCCCGGGCGCCGATGGCGCGCACGACATAGGGGCTGATCACCGCCGGGATCAGGCCGAGCTTGACCTCGGACAGCGAGAAGGACGCCGCCTCGGTGGCGATGGCGATGTCGCAGCAGGCGACGAGGCCGACCCCGCCGCCATAGGCCGCCCCTTGGACCAGGGCGACCGTCGGCTTCGGCAGCGTGTCGATCGTCCGCATCAGCGCCGCGAGCGCCCGGGCGTCGGCCAGGTTGGCGGCCTCGTCATAGGCCGCCATGCGGCGCATCCAGTCGAGATCGGCCCCGGCCGAGAAGCTCTTGCCCGCGCCGCGCAGCACCACCGCGCGCACGGCATCATCGGCGCCGAACCCGGCGAAAGCCGCGGTCAGGTCGGCGATGACATGTTCGTCGAAGGCGTTGTGGCGGTCCGGCCGGTCGATGACCACCGTGCCGACGCCATTCTCGATCTCGACCCGGACCGCGCTCATCGTACCACCCAGCTCAGCACCATCAGCCCCAGCACCGCCCAGACGATCCCCGCCACGATCGATTTGGCGATGAAGGCGCGGACGCAAGTGTAGAGCAGGAACAGGCCGAGGATCAGCAGCGCGAAGGAGAAGATCGAGCTGTTCATCCCGATCGCGCGGGCCATGCCGTCGAGGAAGTCGTCGACGGCGCCGCCCAGGCCGTCGACCACCGCCCGGATCGCGCGAATGATGAAGCCGATCACCCCGCCCAGCGTCTCGCCGAGCCATTCGAAGAAGTTGCTCTGAACCATTCCGCTCACATCCGGAATACGCCGAACCGGGTCGGCTCGATCGGCGCGTTCAGCGCCGCCGACAGCGCCAGCGCCAGCACCCGCCGGCTGTCCGCCGGGTCGATCACCCCGTCGTCCCACAGCCGGGCCGAGGCATAGTAGGGGTGGCCCTGCCGCTCATACTGGTCGCGGATCGGCGCCTTGAACGCCTCCTCCTCCGCCTCCGGCCAGGTCTCGCCCTTGGCCTCGATGCCGTCGCGCCGCACCTGGGCCAGGACGTTCGCCGCCTGCTCGCCGCCCATCACCGAGATCCGGGCGTTCGGCCACATGAACAGGAAGCGCGGCCCGTAGGCGCGGCCGCACATGCCGTAATTGCCCGCGCCGAAGCTGCCGCCGGTCAGCAGGGTCAGCTTCGGCACCCGGGCGGAGGCGACGGCGGTGACCAGCTTGGCGCCGTCCTTGGCGATGCCGCCGCGTTCGTATTTCGAGCCGACCATGAAGCCGGTGATGTTCTGCAGGAACAACAGCGGAATGCCGCGCTGGCAGCACAGCTCGACGAAATGCGCGCCCTTCAGCGCGCTTTCCGAGAACAGGATGCCGTTGTTGGCGACGATGCCGACGGGGATGCCCCAGAGATGGGCGAAGCCGCAGACCAGCGTGGTGCCGTACAGCGCCTTGAACTCGTCGAACTCCGAGCCGTCGACCAGGCGGGCGATCACCTCGCGCACGTCGAAGGGCTTCTTCAGGTCGGTGCCGACGATGCCGTAGAGATCCGTGGCCGGGTACAGCGGCTCCGCCGGGTCGCGCAGCGCCAGGTCCGGCCGCTTCACCCGGTTGAGATTGGCGACGATGCGGCGGGCGATCGCCAGGGCGTGATGGTCGTCCTGGGCGTAGTGGTCGGTGACGCCGGAGACGCGGCTGTGCACGTCGGCGCCGCCGAGATCCTCGGCGGAGACCACCTCGCCGGTCGCCGCCTTCACCAGCGGCGGGCCGCCGAGGAAGATCGTGCCCTGGCCCTTGACGATGACGGATTCATCCGACATCGCCGGGACATAGGCGCCGCCGGCGGTGCAGGAGCCCATCACCACCGCGACCTGCGGAATGCCGGCGGCCGACATCGTTGCCTGGTTGTAGAAGATCCGGCCGAAATGGTCGCGGTCGGGAAAGACCTCGTCCTGCAGCGGCAGGAAGGCGCCCCCGGAATCGACCAGATAGAGGCAGGGCAGGGTGTTCTCGCGCGCGATCTCCTGCGCCCGCAGATGCTTCTTCACCGTCAGCGGATAATAGGTGCCGCCCTTCACCGTCGCATCGTTGACGACGATGACGCATTCCTGGCCGGAGACCGGGCCGATGCCGGTGATGATGCCGGCGGCCGGCACATCCTCGCGGTAGACGCCGTGGCCGGCCAGCTGCGACAGCTCGAGGAACGGCGCGCCGGGGTCGAGCAGCGCGCGGATCCGGTCGCGCGGCAGCAGCTTGCCCCGGGCGACGTGCCGGTCGCGGGCCGCCTGGCCGCCGCCCAGCTTGATCCGGGCGACGGTGGCCTGCAGGTCGTCGACGGCCGCACGCATCGCCGCTTCGTTGTCGCGGAAGGCGGCGGACCGGGGGTCGACCGCGCTGTTCAGCACGGGCATGGGCGCTCCAGCTCAAGCCAATGGCGTTGCCGCGCAACATGCCGGGACGAAGGGGGCCGGGCAAGGGCAGAAAGAAAGTTGCCGAATGATCCCAGCCCCATGCCCGCGACAAGAAAGGGGGCCGAAGCCCCCTTTTTGTCGCCTTTCAAATCTCTCCAACCGCCGCACCGATCACGGGCACTGCGGGTCGCCCTTGGTGCACTGCGGGCCGTTGGTGATGAGCTGGTTCGGCGCACGATAGACATAGCGGTTCACGACATTGCCGCCCTCGACGACGGTGGTCGAGCTTTCGAGCGTAGAGCCCGGCGGCACATTGGCCGGCAGCGTGGCAGGCGCTGGCGGAGTGCCGCCCACGACGACCGCGGGCTGCTGCGGCTGGGCGCAGGCGCCAAGCGCCAGGAGCGCAGCGAAACCGGAAAGCAGGGCGGTTCTACGAAGCGCGATGCGCATGGCACAATCTCCTCTTTTATCATTATCGGTCGGGCCGTGGACACGGCGTTACGCCGATAGAACACCGGAAGGGTGGTTCAGGCTCCCGTCAATTTCAACCTTGAAACCTGCTAAATAGTTCCCGCTTCGATTCGTCTGGTCATGCCCAATCCGGATTCGGGATGGCCTGATAGGCCTGCCGCAGCGCATCCGACCAGCGCTGCCGCAGGCCGGAGAAGTAGGCGTCGTCCTCGCCGACCCGCTTGCGCAGGGCCAGCTTCAGCGCGTCGCGGCGGTACAGCGCGATGTCGATCGGCAGCCCGACCGAGAGATTGCTGCGCAGGGTCGAATCCATCGACACCAGGCCGAGCTTGAGCCCGTCGATCAGCGGCGTCTCGAACCGCGCGGCCCGGTCGAGGATCGGCTTGCCGTATTTGTGCTCGCCGATCTGGAGATAGGGCGTGTCGGCCGTCGCCTCGATGAAGTTGCCGGCCTGGTAGATCTCGAACAGCCGGCAGCGCCGCCCGGCGATCTGGCCGCCGAGCAGGAAGGAGGCGTTGAAGCCGCCGGCATGCTGCTGCATCGCCTCGCCGT
Organism: Inquilinus sp. Marseille-Q2685; assembly: GCF_916619195.1. Classification (NCBI taxonomy): domain Bacteria; kingdom Pseudomonadati; phylum Pseudomonadota; class Alphaproteobacteria; order Rhodospirillales; family Rhodospirillaceae; genus Inquilinus; species Inquilinus sp. Marseille-Q2685. The sequence goes on along the minus strand of NZ_CAKAKL010000002.1, from coordinate 540,323 downwards.
CGCGGTTCCAGACCGACCGCACCGCCTCGCCCACCAGCTCGGCGCAGCGGAACATCGACGGCGCGGTGACCAGGCTCTCGCGCCCGTCGCCGGCGTCGACCGCCTCGGACAAGAGGGCGACCACGGACTGGGTGACGGCGAGATTGCCGGCCGTCAGCAGCACCATCACCCGGTCGCCCGGCCGCTCCCAGACATGCATCTTGCGGAAGGTGGAGATGTTGTCGACCCCGGCATTGGTGCGGGTGTCGGCGATCATCACCAGCCCGTCTTCGAGCAGGAGGCCGAGGCAGTAGGTCATGCGGGAGGATCCGGGATCATCATGGGGTTGCTGCCGTCAGGCCTGCGCCTGGGTCTGGGACTGGCCGACGCGGACCACGACCTCCAGCGCCTCGGCCCCGCCGCCCTGGCGCAGGCCGCGCACCGGGGCGGTGTCGCAGTAGTCGAGCCCGACGGCGACGCGGACATAGTGCCCGGTCGGGCAGATCCCGTTGGCGGCGTCGAAGCCGACCCAGCCGAGCCCGTCGACGAAGGCCTCGGCCCAGGCGTGGCCCGCCGCCTGCTCGACGCTGCCGTCGGCCATCAGCAGATAGCCCGAGACGTAGCGGGCCGGCAGGCCGAGATGGCGGGCGCAGGCGAGGAAGACATGGGTGTGGTCCTGGCACACGCCGGTGCCGGCCGCCAGCGCCTCGGCCGCGGTGGTCGCGGCGTGGGTCAGGCCGGGCCGGAAGGCGATGCGGCCGTGCACCGCCAGCATCAGCGCATGGGCCAGGGCCAGAGGTTCGCGCCCGGCCACGGCCGCGGCCTGTTCCGCCAGCTCGACCAGCGCGGCGTCCGCGCCGGCCAGCGGCGATGGGCGCAGGTAGAAGGCCGGCGGGAACCGCTCTTCGGTCCCGGTCACGACACCGCCGGTGTCGCGGGTGTCGACCTCGCCCTCGACCAGCAGGGTCAGCGCGTCGTGCGGCCGGTCCAGCGACAGCATGTCGATGATGTTGCCGTAGCCATCCTCGCCCGGGACGAGGCTGGCCCCGGCCGGCGGCACCACCCGCCAGCGCAGCACCTCCTGCCCGTCATGCGGCCGGGGCGTCAGGCGCAGCGTCTGCAGGGTGCGGGTGACCGGGCTGTCGTAGCGGTAGCGGGTCTCGTGGCGGATCAGGAGGCGCATGGGCCGGAACGGATCAGATCAGATAGGCCTTGCTGACCTCGAGGCCGAGGATGTTGTTCTGCTGGATGAACGCGGTCAGGTATTCGTGCAGTCCGGTGCCGAAGATCGTGTCGATGCGGCCGTAGCGCAAGCGCGAATGCATCTCCCCGGCCAGCCGCTGGCATTCGTGCTTGCGGCCGTAGAGATCGGCGAGCTCGCCCAGCAGTTCGACCATCTCGCCGAGGCAGCCGGCCAGCGAGCGCGGCATCTCCGGCCGCAGGATCAAGAGCTCCGCCACCTGCCAGGGCTTGATGCCGTCGCGATAGAGATAGGCGTAGCTGCCGAGCGCCGAGGCGCCGCGCAGCACCGCCGCCCATTGATAGAAGTCGAGCCCGCCGCCCACCTCCTCATTGGCCGGCAGCAGCACATGGTACTTCACGTCGAGCAGCCGGGCGGTGTTGTCCGCGCGCTCCAGCATGGTGCCGAGCTGCAGGAAGATGTGGGCGTCGTCGCGCAGCATGGTGTCCGCGACGGCGCCGTGGAACAGCATCGCCCGTTCCTTGACCCATTCCAGCAGGTCGCGCAGATCGCCGCCAGCGATCCGCCCCTCGCGGGAATCGAGGTCGAGCCAGGTGGCGTTCAACGTCTCCCACATCGGCCGGGTCAGCGCCGCGCGCACCGCCCGCCCGTTGGTCCGCGCCCGCTGCAGGCAGGAGCGGATGCTGGACGGGTTGTCGGGGTCGCGGGCGATGTAGTCGACGACAGCGGCCGGGGTCGCCGCGCTGTGCTTCTTGTAGAAGCCCTCCTCGCAGCCGGAGATGACGACGGCGGAGTGCCATTCGTCTTGCCGCGCGCCGCCGCTGTTCGGGGTCAGCGCCATGCGGTCGGCCACCTCGAGGATGCGGGCGAGATTCTCGGCGCGCTCGACGTAGCGGCCGAGCCAGTAGAGGCTGTCGGCGGTGCGGCTCAGCATCCCGATGACCCTGTCTTGAGTCCCTGCACCATCATGCCGTCAGCACCCAGGTGTCCTTGGTGCCGCCTCCCTGGCTGGAGTTGACCACCAGCGAGCCTTCGCGCAGCGCCACCCGTGTCAGCCCGCCGGGCACGATCCGCACCCGATCCTGGCCGGTCAGGACGAAGGGGCGCAGGTCGACATGGCGCGGCGCAACGCCCTGGTCGACGAAGGTCGGGCAGGTCGACAGCGCCAGGGTCGGCTGGGCGATGAACAGGTCCGGCTGGGCGCGGACCCGCTCGGCATAGGCCTCGCGCTCGGCCCGGCTGGCGGTCGGCCCGACCAGCATGCCGTAGCCGCCCGATCCCGCCACCTCCTTGACCACCAGCTCGTCCAGCCTGGCGAGGACATGGGCGCATTCGTCGGGCTTGGAGCAGTCCCAGGTCGGGACGTTCTTCAGGATCGGCTCCTCGCCCAGATAGAAGCGGATCATCGCCGGGACGTGGATGTACATCGCCTTGTTGTCGGCGATGCCGGTGCCCATGGCGTTGGCCAGCGCCACGTTGCCGGCGCGGTAGGCGTGGTACAGCCCGGGCACGCCGAGCACCGAATCCGGGTTGAACACCAGCGGGTCGAGGAAGTCGTCGTCGATCCGGCGGTAGATCACGTCGACCCGCTTCGGCCCGCGGGTGGTGCGCATGTAGACCACGGCGTCGCGCACGAACAGGTCCGGCCCCTCCACCAGCTCGATGCCCATCCGGTCGGCCAGGAAGCTGTGCTCGAAATAGGCGCTGTTGTAGATGCCGGGGGTCAGGAGCGCGACCGTCGGCTCGCCCTCGCAGTTGCGCGGCGCGATCGAGCACAGGGTGGCCAGCAGCTCCTGCGGGTAGTGCTCGACCGGGGCGACGCTGTGCCGGGCGAACAGATCGGGGAACAGCCGCATCATCATCTCGCGGCCTTCCAGCATGTAGGAGACGCCGGACGGCGTGCGGACATTGTCCTCCAGCACGTAGAACTCGTTCGGCCCGACCCGGACGATGTCGATGCCGGCGATGTGGGTGTAGATGCCGCCGGGCGGGTCCAGGCCCTGCATCTCCGGCAGGTAGCCGGGGTTGTGCAGCACCAGCCGCTCCGGCACCTGGCCGGCGCGCAGGATCTCCTGGCCGTGATAGACGTCGTGCAGGAAGGCGTTGAGCGCCCGCACCCGCTGCACCAGCCCCTGCTCCAGATGCCGCCATTCGGCGGCGTCGAGCACGCGGGGCATGATGTCGAAGGGGATCAGCCGCTCCGGGTCGCCGCCCTCGCCATAGACCGCGAAGGTGATGCCGATGCGGCGGAACAGCGCCGCCGCCTCCCGGCGCTTGAGATCGAAGACCGAGGCCGGCGTCGTCGCCAGCCAATCCGCCAGGGCCGCATAGGGGGACCGGACCGGTCCTCCGCCCATTTCGTCGAATGCCTGCACCATCCCTCCGGCACGTCCCTGCTCGACCCGATCATCAAGCAAGGCATGTGCCACCGACCGCAAGCAAAATTCCGCGGTGGCCGGCGGAGGATGCCTAAAATTCCAGCAAAGCCTGCCGGGTCAATAGGCGTAGGCGGTGAAGACCGGGTCGACCGAGCCGCCCCATTCGGTCTCGTAGCGGCGCAGCATCTCCGAGGCCTGGGTCTCGCCGCTGTCGGCGATGCGCTGCAGATCGTTGAGGAAGCCCTCCTCGGTGCCGCCGATGGCGTCCGTCCGGGCCCGGGCGGCCAGGCCCTGGCGGGCGATCGCCAGCACCCGCAGCGCCACGTCGCGCACCGTGCCGCCGCGGAACGGGGTGGCGAGGCCGAGGCGCGGCACATCGCGGCGCAGCGCCGCCCGCTCCTCGGTGGTCCAGTCCTTGACCAGGTCCCAGGCGGCGCCGAGCGCCGTGTCGTCATAGAGCAGCCCGACCCACAGCGCCGGCAGGGCGCACAGGCGCGACCACGGCCCGCCGTCGGCGCCGCGCATCTCCAGGTATCGCTTCAGCCGCACCTCGGGGAAGGCGGTGGTCAGGTGGTCGGCCCAATCGTTCAGGGTCGGCAGATGGCCGGGATGGACCGGCAGCTCGCCCTTGAGGAAGGCGCGGAAGCTGTGCCCGGCGGCGTCGATGTAGCGGCCGTCGCGGTAGACGAAGTACATCGGCACGTCGAGCAGGTAGTCGACATAGCGCTCGAAGCCGAAGCCGTCCTCGAACACGAAGGGCAGGTCGCCGGTGCGGTCGGGGTCGGTGTCGGTCCAGATGTGGCTGCGCAGGCTCTGGAACCCGTTCGGCCGGCCCTCGGTGAAGGGCGAGTTGGCGAACAGCGCCGTCGCCACCGGCTGCAGCGCCAGGCTGGTGCGGAACTTCTTCACCATGTCGGCTTCGGAGGCGAAGTCGAGATTGACCTGCACCGTGCAGGTGCGGGTCATCATGTCGAGGCCCAGCGATCCGCGCTTCGGCATGTAGTCGCGCATGATCTTGTAGCGGCCCTTGGGCATCCAGGGGATGTCCTCGCGCCGCCATTTCGGCTGGAAGCCGAGACCGATCATGCCGATGCCAAGCCGCTCCCCGACCCGCTTCACCTGGGCCAGGTGGTCGGCGACCTCGGCGCAGGTGTCGTGGATGCTGCGCAGCGGCGCGCCCGACAGCTCGACCTGGCCGCCCGGTTCCAGCGTCACCGAGGCCTTGCCGCGGGCCAGCGCGATCAGGTTGCCGTTCTCCTCCACCCGCTCCCAGCCGCAGCCGGCCAGGCCTTCGAGCACGGCGCGGATGCCGTCCGGCCCGTCATAGGGCAGCGGCTTCAGGTCCGACAGGCGAAAGGCGAACTTCTCGTGCTCGGTGCCAATGCGCCAGTCCTCGGGCGGCTTGGACCCGGCGGCGAGATAGTCGACGAGCTGCGCCTTGCTTTCGATCGGTGCGGCGCTGGCGCTCTGGGGACCGGACATGGGCGGGTACTCGGGTGTCGGAACGGTGGGTATCAGACGCGATGCGGCGGCCGGCCGCGCCCGTCGCCGGCCAGCGATTGCCAGACCGCGAGCGCGGCGATGGCCGCCGTGTCGGCGCGCAGGATACGGGGGCCGAGGCCGACGGGTCGAACAAATTCGTGACGAATCAGGGCGTCCAGCTCCGCCGGCGCGAAGCCGCCCTCCGGGCCGACCAGCAGCGCGGCGGGGCCGGATGCTTCCGCCGCGGCCTCGGCCAGGGGACGGGCCTCGCCGGCCTCGGCGCAGACCAGCAGGGTCCGCCCCGCCGGCCAGGCGGCCAGCAGGGCATCGAGCCCGACCGGGTCTCGCACCGCCGGCACGTCCAGCCGCTCGGATTGCTCGGCCGCCGCCACCGCATGGGCGCGCAGCCGGTCGAGATTGACGCGCTGGACGTCGGTGTAGCGGGTGAAGACCGGCTGCAGCACGGACGCGCCGAGCTCGGTCCCCTTCTCCACCACCGCGTCGACCGCATCCTTCTTCACCGGGGCGAAGCAGAGCCAGAGATCGGGCGCGGGGGCAGGCGGGCGGATCTGTTCATCCGCGACAGCGTGGCCGGCGTCCTTCCTGCCGAAGTTCCCGAGCCGTCCCCGCCACTCGCCATCGCGGCCGTTGAACAGGCGCACGCCGGCCCCGGCATCGAGACGCAGCACGCCGCGCAGATGGTGAGTCTGAGTGTCGGTCAGCGGGGCCGACTGCCCGGCCGCAAGCGGGGCATCGACGAACAAGCGGGTGCGCGGCAGGGCGTCGGAGGTCATGCGCGACGCTAGCCGCTGCCCGGCCGGCCGGCAACGGATCCTTGGGAGGAAAACGCCGGGATCAGGCCCGGCGCCGTTCCCTGGCCACCTGCTCGACGATCGCTTGGCGGTCCGGCATCCGGGCGCGGTTGCGGGCCGTGACCAGCTCGACGATCTCGGGCGCCGCGGTCTCGGGCCGGCCGGACTCGTAGGGCGGCGCCGGCGCGTATTCGAGGCCGAGCTGGATCGCCTTCGCCACCGTGTCGTCCGCCAGTTCGGCCGCCAATGTCAGGGCGAAGTCGATGCCGGCGGTGACGCCGCCGCCGGTGAAAATGTTGCCGTCGCGGACGACGCGGCCCGGATCGGGGATGGCGCCGAACAAGGCCAGCTGGTCGCGCCAGGCCCAGTGGCAGGCCGCCCGCCGCCCTTCCAGCAGCCCGGCGGCGGCGAGGATCAGCGATCCGGTGCACACCGAAGTGACGTAGCGGGCCGAGGCGGCGAGCCGGCGGATCTCGCCCAGATAGGCGTCGCTGCGCATCGCGTCGACGCAGCCGAAGCCGCCGGGCACGCACAGCACATCGCAGCGCTCGACGTCCTCCAGCCGGGCCAGGTTGGAGAAGGTCAGGCCGTCGACCGTGACCGGGTCGCCGCCGATCGAGGCGACGACGGTCCTGGCGCCGGGCAGCCGCGCCAGCACCTGGTGCGGGCCGGTGAAGTCGAGATGGGTGACGCCGGGATAGATCGGGAAGACGATGACGGTGTCCATGGCGGCCTCCGGGGCGGAATTGACAGCCGCAGTATCGTCGCGCAGGGTGACGTCCGAAACGACATAGTTCCCTCACTTACCGTCATGACGCGCACCATCGGCTTTCTCGTCTTCCCGGGGTTCAACATCCTCGACCTGTCGGGGCCGCTGGCGGCCTTCGACACCGCGTCGCGGGACCTGGCGCCGCCGCCCTACCGGCTGCAGGTGATCTCGGAGCAGGGCGGGGCGGTCGCGAGCTCCGCCGGCCTGCCGGTGCTGACCCGGCCCCTCGGCGACGAGCCGCTGGACACGCTGGTGGTCGCCGGCGGACGCGGCGTCCCGCAGGCGCTGGGATCGGCCCGGCTGCTGGCCTTCATCCGGGAAACGGCCGCGGCGCGGCGGGTGACCAGCGTCTGCTCCGGCGCCTTCCTCCTGGCCGCGGCCGGCCTGCTGGACGGGCGGCGCGCCACCACCCATTGGCAGCAGGCGGCGGCGCTGCAGCGCCTGCATCCGCGGGTGAAGGTCGAGGCCGACCGGATCTTCGTCAAGGACGGCCCGGTCTGGTCGTCGGCCGGGATCACCGCCGGGATCGACCTGGCGCTGGCGCTGATCGAGGAGGATCTCGGCGTCGACGCCGCCCGCGCCGTGGCCCGGACCCTGGTGGTCTATCACCGCCGTCCGGGCGGGCAGTCGCAGTTCTCCGCCCTGCTCGACCTCGCCCCGGCCAGCGAGCGGGTCCAGGCGGCGCTGAGCTTCGCGCGCGAGCATCTACGGGAGCCGCTGCCGGTCGACCGGCTGGCCGATGCGGCGTGCCTGAGCCCGCGCCAGTTCGGCCGCACCTTCCTGGCCGAAACCGGGCAGACCCCGGCCAAGGCGGTGGAAAGGCTGCGTGCCGAGGCAGCACGGCCGCGGGTCGAGGACGGCGCCGAACCGATCGAGGCGATCGCCCGCGACGTCGGCTTCACCGACCCGGAGCGGATGCGCCGGGCCTTCCTCCGCTGCTTCGGCCAGCCGCCGCAGGCGATGCGGCGTGGAAGGAGGGCCGCGGTGCCGGCAGCCGCCACGATCCGATAGCGCAAGCCGGCCCGCGAGCCCCCTTAAGAAGGCCGGCGCGGTGCTTTATTCTTCAGGAGATTTCAGAGACCGATTTGCAGGGGGATATCGAATGAGATGGAGATGGGTCGCCGGCGGAGTGGTCGCCATTGTCGTAGCCGTGGGCGCGTTCAATTGGTTTTCCGCGATAGCCCCACTGCGGTCCGCCCTATCGGACGATCCGCGCAACGAGGGATTATCGATCTGGGCCTATCATCGCCTAGGGGTTCTGCCGGGAGAGCTGGTCTTCGACGTGCGGGGCCTGGCGCCGCGCAACAGTGCCTCGGACGTCGTCCGCGTCCTGCTGCAATACGCCCGGGCGCAGAAGGGGTCGTCGTTCGATCACGTGACCCTGGCCTATCGCGGCGAGGCGCGCTTCCGGATCGACGGCCGATACTTCTCGAAGCTCGGCGCGGAATACGACTACCAAAACCCGCTCTACACCCTGCGGACCATGCCAGAGAACATCTACACGCCGGCCGGGCTTCGCGCCTATGACAGCTGGACGGGCGGAATTCTCGGCGTCACCGCCCGGCAGATGGAGGACCTGAACGACTTCACGCGCGATTGGTTCCTGCGTGACGAAGGACTGCGATGATCACCGGCTTTGTCCGGCACCACGGCTGCGGTACTGATGGACCATGACCAACACCGCCTCCGACATCCGGACCCAGAGCCGGCTTCTCCGCTGGGCGCCGCCCGGCGTCCGGCCCTATCTGACCCTGGCCCGGCTGGACCGGCCGAAGCCGGTGTTGCTGCTGCTCCTGCCCTGCTGGTGGGGGCTGGCGATGGCGCCCAGGCCGGCCGGCTTCGGCTGGACCGACCTCTGGTACGCCATCCTGTTCGGCATCGGCGCGCTGGTGATGCGCGGCGCCGGCTGCACCGTGAACGACATCCTGGACCGCGACTTCGACGGCCGGGTGGCGCGCACCCGCACCCGGCCGATCCCGAGCGGCGCGATCAGCCCGACCCAGGCGGTGCTGTTCCTGATCGCCCAGTTGCTGCTGGGCTTCCTGGTGCTGGTCCAGTTCAACAGCACCACCGTCGGGCTCGGCATCGCCTCGCTGCTGGTGGTCTTCACCTATCCGCTGATGAAGCGGGTCACCTGGTGGCCGCAATTCTTCCTGGGCCTGGCCTTCAACTGGGGCGCGCTGGTCGGCTGGACCGCGGTGACCGGCGAATTGGCCCTGCCCTCGCTGATCCTCTACGCCGCCGGCATCTGCTGGACGCTGGGCTACGACACGGTCTACGCGCTGCAGGACATCGAGGACGACGCTCGGATCGGCATCAAGTCGACCGCGCGCCTGTTCGGCGGCGCCGCGCGGCTCTGGGTCGCCGGCTTCTACGCGCTGACGGTGCTCGGCATCGGCGCCGCCGGCCTCCTGGCCGGGCTGGCGCCCCTGCCCTTCCTGCTGTGCCTCGCCGCCGGCGCGGCGCAGCTGGCCTGGCAGGTGGCGACGCTCGTCCCCGACCGGCCGGCCGACTGCCTGGTCAAGTTCAACTCGAACCGCTGGTTCGGCCTGCTGGTCCTGGCCGGGCTGGTCGCCGGGCGGGCCTTCGCCTGATCAGCCGCCGAGATATTTGGCGAGCGCGACGGCGTTGTTCTGCCGCTCGTCGCGGCTGGCATAGAGCAGCGTGACCCAGCCGTCCTTGCTCTTCTGCCGCAGGAAGGCCACCGCATTCGGATGGGCATCCAGCTCGGCATGGTAGCGGCGGCAGAATTCCGGCCACTTCTCCGGCTCCTGATGCACCCAGTGCCGCAGCTCGTCGCTCGGCGCCACGGTCTTGAGCCAGAGGTCGAGCGCCGCCTGTTCCTTGGTCAGGCCGCGCGGCCACAGCCGGTCGACCAGGACGCGGTAGCCGTCGCCCTCCTCGGGCGGGTCGTAGACGCGCTTGACCCGGATCATGAGCCGGCCCCGTCGCGCTTCGAAGCGTTCGGCGCGGGCTTTTTCCCGGGCTTCGGGTCCAGCCCGGCATAGGCCGGGTCGATCTCGTGCAAGTAACAAGGCGGGGAGCTACATTCCCCGATCTCGTCTTCGGCCGGGCCGCCCTTCGGCCGGGCCGGGGCATGGCGGGTCGCCATCTCGTCGTTTCCTCGTCTGCGGCGACGGTCCGTGCCGGCGCCGTTCCGCGAATCTTCCGCATTCCGGCGCCGGACATCAAGACTCCGTGGCTCATCGCCGCCTTGCAGGATAGGAAGGGCGGCCATGGACGACATCGATGCCTTCATCCGCGCCAACACGGCGCCGACCCGACCGCCGCTCTTGCCCGAGCTGGTGCTGCATCTCGCCACCGAGGTGACGCCGCTGTGGCAGGCGACGGAGGAGACGCTGCGCCGCACCGGCCTGCCGCCGCCCTATTGGGCCTTCGCCTGGGTCGGCGGCCAGGCGGTGGCGCGATATATCCTGGACCATCCGGACAGCGTCGCCGGCAAGCGGGTGTTCGACTTCGCCTCGGGCTCCGGCATCGTCGCCCTGGCCGCGGCCCGGGCCGGCGCGGCCGCGGTGACGGCGGCGGAGATCGACCGGATCGCCGTCGCGGCGATCCGCTTGAACGCGGCGGCCAATGGCTGCGCGGTCGCGGCGGACGGCGCCGACCGCATCGGCGACGCCCTGGACGGCGTCGACATCGTCTGCGCCGGGGACGTCTGCTACGAGAAGCCGATGTCGGACCGGGTCATGCCCTGGCTGCGGGCCATGGCGGGCGCCGGCAAGACCGTGCTGCTGGGCGATCCCGGCCGCGCCTACCGGCCGCAGGACGGGCTGGAGGAGATCGCCCGCCACCAGGTGCCGACCAGCGTCGAGATCGAGGACCGTGCCGTGCGCGAGGCCGTGGTGTGGCGGGTGCTGCCGGGCTGAAAACCACGGCCGGGCTCCTACTCGCGAGCCCGGCCCGGGAAATCAATTGGCGGGCGGCGCCGCCGGCGGCGGCGTTGACGGAGCCGCCGGGGCGGTTGCCGGAGGCGGCGTGACCGCGGGAGCGGCCGGCGCGGCCGGCGTCGTCGGGGCCGGAGTGGCCGGAGCGGCAGGCTCGGTCACCGCCGGGGCGGCGGGAGCCGCGGGCGGCTCCACCGGCGCAGCGGGAGTGGCCGGCGTGGCCGGAGCCGTGCTCGACGGGGCGGCGGGCTGGGCCGGAGTCGCGGGCGGCGTGCCGGTCTCGCCCGGAGCCGTCGCCGGCGGCACGGTGGTCTCGCCGCCCGGCGCCACGGGCGCGGTCTGGCCCGGGAGGGTCTCGGCCGGGGGCTGAGCCGGCGGCTCGGCCGCCTTCTTCGCGGCGGCCGCACGGCGGCCGGCGGCGCGGGCCAGATAGGCCCGGCGCGCCTCGTCCTTGTTGGCGTAGACGTCCGGATGGTCCACCGGCTGGCCGAATTCGTCCGGGAAGCGGGTGTAGTAGCCGATATAGACCGGGATCTCCTCCGGCAGCCTTTCGGTGTACATGCGGCCGGTGCGGATCTTCCGGTCGATCTCGTCGACGCTGACGCCGTCGGCCCAGGCCGCCAGTTCCCGGACCTGCTGGACCCGGATGCAACCATGGCTCAGCGCCCGCTTCTCGCGGCCGAAATAGCTCTTCTGCGGCGTATCGTGCAGATAGATCGCCTGGTCGTTGTCGAGCTCGAGCTTCAGCCGGCCGAGCGGGCTGCGCGGCCCCGACGGGATGTAGACGCTGGCCTCGTTGCGGACGATCGACGGCGTCGGGGTCCAGTCCGGGTTGTACTTGATCGCGTACATGTTCGACAGCAGCTCGGGCGTCGAGGTCCCCGGGGCGCCGACCACCACCTTGCTGCGCAGCACCGGGGCGCCGTCCTGGAAGGCGATCAGCTCATAGGACGGAATGTTCACCAGGATGAACTTGCCGCGCGTCGGGATCGCGACGTTGACGCCGGCATCGCGCATCGCCTGGACGAAGGGGGACGGGGGCGGCGGCGCAGGCTGCTCCGGCGCCGGCAGGCTGGCGGTCTGCTGCGTCCCGGCCGGCACGCAGGCGGCAAGCACCAGGATCGAGGCGACCGCCAGGGCGGCGCGGGCGATCGGCCCGCGATGACAGGGCGCACTCTTCGAACAGGCGGACATCACGAATTTCCCCTTCCGTCGCGGACGGCCGGGCAGTCGAACCCGGGGCCGTTGCATTCATTTAGTTGCCGGTACTCGGCCCGGCAATCGAAAGACTGCAGTGGCCCCACGAGTTCTTGCATCGCCGGTCGATATGGCAAAAAGGGGCGCTCCGAAGAGCGCCCCTCCACAATTCGACTTTTGGATGATCCGATCCCCGTGGTTCGCCCTTGGGCGAACCACAAACCATCAAGTTGTGGATCAAACCGGGCGCCGGAGGCGCCCGGTTTGATCCACGGGATCAGAAGTCCATGTCGCCCATGCCACCCATGCCGCCCATGCCGCCGGCCGGGGCCGCAGCGGCAGCCTTCTTCTCGACATGCTCGGCGACCATCGCCTCGGTGGTGATCAGCAGGCTGGCCACCGACGACGCGTTCTGCAGAGCCGCACGAACGACCTTGGTCGGATCGATGACGCCGGCCTTGATCAGGTCGCCGTACTCACCGGTCTGGGCATTGTAGCCCCAGTTCTTGTCGTTCTTGTCCTGCAGCTTGCCGACAACGATCGAGGCGTCGCCGCCCGCGTTGGTGACGATCTGACGGACCGGGGCCTGCAGGGCGCGGCGGATGATGTCGATGCCGACACGCTCGTCGTCGTTGTCCGGCTTGACCTTGTCCAGCGCCTTCGAGGCGTACAGCAGGGCGGTGCCGCCGCCCGGGACCACGCCTTCCTCGACCGCGGCGCGGGTCGCGTGCATCGCGTCGTCAACGCGATCCTTGCGCTCCTTCACCTCGACCTCGGTGGCGCCGCCGACGCGGATCACCGCGACGCCGCCCGCCAGCTTGGCCAGACGCTCCTGCAGCTTCTCGCGGTCGTAGTCCGAGGAGGTCTCCTCGATCTGCGCCCGGATCTGGTTGCAGCGGCCCTCGATCTCCTTCTTGGCGCCGGCGCCGTCGACGATCGTGGTCTCTTCCTTGGCGATCACGACCTTCTTGGCGCGGCCCAGCATGTCGAGCGTGACGCTCTCGAGCTTGATGCCGAGATCCTCGGAGATCACCTGGCCGCCGGTCAGGATGGCCATGTCCTCGAGCATCGCCTTGCGGCGATCGCCGAAGCCCGGGGCCTTGACCGCCGCGACCTTCAGGCCGCCGCGCAGCTTGTTGACCACGAGGGTGGCCAGGGCTTCGCCCTCGACGTCCTCGGCGATGATCAGCAGCGGCTTGCCCGACTGCACCACCGCCTCGAGCACCGGCAGCATGGCCTGCAGGTTCGACAGCTTCTTCTCATGCAGGAGGATGTACGGGCTCTCGAGCTCCGCGATCATCTTCTCGGCATTGGTGATGAAGTACGGCGACAGGTAGCCGCGGTCGAACTGCATGCCCTCGACGACTTCGAGCTCGGTGTCGAGGCTCTTCGCCTCCTCGACCGTGATCACGCCCTCGTTGCCGACCTTCTCCATGGCCTTCGCGATCATCTCGCCGATGTCGCGCTCGCCATTGGCGGAGATGGTGCCGACCTGGGCGACCTCGGCGTTGGTCTTGATGACCTTCGACCGGGTCTTGAGGTCACCGACGACGGCCTCGACCGCCTTGTCGATGCCGCGCTTCAGGTCCATCGGGTTCAGGCCGGCGGCGACGGCCTTGACGCCCTCGCGCACGATCGACTGGGCCAGAACGGTCGCGGTGGTGGTGCCGTCACCGGCCAGGTCGTTGGTCTTCGACGCGACCTCGCGCACCATCTGCGCGCCCATGTTCTCGAACTTGTCGGAGAGCTCGATCTCCTTGGCCACGGTCACGCCGTCCTTGGTGATCCGCGGCGCGCCGAACGACTTGTCGATCACGACGTTGCGGCCCTTCGGGCCCAGGGTGACCTTGACCGCATCGGCCAGGATGTCGACGCCGCGCAGCATGCGGGAGCGGGCGTCGAGCGAGAACTTCACGTCCTTCGCAGCCATCTCTCTATTCCTTATCTATCGGGATTCCGGTGAAGGCGACGGGGCGGATCAGGCCGCCTTGGCCGACTTCTTCACGGTGATGATGCCGAGGATGTCGCTCTCCTTCATGATCAGGAGATCCTGACCGTCGAGCTTGACCTCGGTGCCGGACCACTTGCCGAACAGGATGCGGTCGCCGGCCTTGACATCCAGCGGCTGCAGCTTGCCGGCCTCGTCGCGGACGCCCGCGCCGACCGAGATCACCTCGCCCTCCTGGGGCTTCTCCTTGGCGGTGTCCGGGATGATGATCCCACCGGCAGTCTTTTCGTTCTGCTCGATGCGGCGCACCAGCACACGGTCGTGCAGGGGACGGAATTGCATCGTTCGCTCTCCCACTCTCTCGTTTCGAGATCTGCGTTCAGGGCCTGCCCCGGCCGGTCGTTAGCACTCTCGGCCGGTGAGTGCTACGCATTTAAGGGGAGCGCGAAAACCGGTCAAGGCCCGTGCGAAGATTCTCTTCCCTAGCGGAACAGCGCGGGCAGCCAGAGCGACAGGGACGGGATGTAGGTCACCGCCAGCAGCACCGCGATCGAGGCGCCGAAGAACGGCCAGATCGTGCGCATCGCCTGGCGGATCGAGATCTTGCCGACGGCGCAGCCGACGAACAGCACCGACCCGACCGGCGGCGTGTTCAGCCCGATGCCGGCGTTGAGGATCAGGATCACGCCGAAATGCACCGGGTCGATGCCGAAGGCCTTGACCACCGGCAGCAGCACCGGGGTGCAGATGATGATCATCGGCGCCATGTCCATGAAGGTGCCGAGCAGCAGCAGCGCGACGTTGATCAAGAGCAGCACCACCAGCGGGTCGCTGGAGATGGCGTTGATCGCCTGCACCGTCGCGGTCTGCACCTGCAGCAGCGCCATCAGCCAGCCGAAGGCGCCGGCGGCGCCGATCACCAGCAGCACCATCGCGGTGGTGCGGACGGCGCCCTGCACCGCCTCGACGAAGCCGCGCCAGTCCAGCTCGCGATAGACCAGCAGCGCCACCAGCAGGGCGTAGATCACCGCGATGCAGGAGCTTTCGGTCGCAGTGAAGATGCCGGAGCGGACGCCGCCGAAGATGATGCCGATCAGCAGCAGCCCCGGCAGCGCCACCACCAGGTAGCGGCCGACGGCGCGCAGCCCGGGGAACGGATCCGACGGATAGCCGCGGCGGCGGGCGACGACATAGGCGGTCACCATCAGAGCGGCGGCGAGCAGCAGCCCCGGCACGATGCCGGCGGTGAACAGGTCGGCGATCGAGACGTTGCCGCCCGCCGCGATCGAATAGAGGATCATGTTGTGCGACGGCGGGATCATCAAGGCGATGATCGCCGAGTTCACGGTGACGTTGACGGCGTAGTCGCGGTCGTAGCCGCGGGCCGCCATCTGCGGGATCATCAGCCCGCCGATCGCCGAGGCGTCGGCCACGGCCGAGCCGGAGATGCCGCCGAACAGGGTCGAGGCGACGACATTGACCTGGCCCAGGCCGCCGCGCAGGTGGCCGACCAGGCTGGCGGCGAAGCGGATCAGCCGCTCGGCGATGCCGCCACGGATCATCAGGTCGCCGGCGAAGATGAAGAACGGGATCGCCATCATGGCGAAGGCGTTCATGCCGGAATTGATCTGCTGGAACACCACCACCGGCGGCAGGCCCATATAGACCACCGTCGCCAGCGAGGCGATGCCGAGGCAGAAGGCGATCGGCGTGCCCATCAGCAGCAGCAGCGTGAAGCTGCCGAACAGGATCCACAGCTCCATCACGCCAGCTCCCGCACGCCGTCGACCGCCGCCTCGTGCTCGAGGCCCGCGGCGAGCTCCACCAGCCGTTCCGCTGCGAACAGCGCGATCAGCACGCCGCCGATGATCAGCGGGATGAAATCGAAGCCGCCCGGCAGGTCGAGCACCGGGATGGTCGCGGTCCAGGTCCCGATCGCGAGCTGGACCGAATACCAGGCCATGGCGATGCCGAAGCCGAGGATCAGCAGCAGGTTCACCGCCTCCAGCACCCGGCCGAGCGCCGCCGGCAGCGCCTGCTGCAGCAGGTCGAGGCCGAGATGGAAGCTCTCGCGCACGCCGACCGCGGCGCCGAGCAGGATGAACCAGCCCATCAGCTGCAGGGTCAGCGGCTCGGCCCAGCTCGGCGTGTCGTTCAGCACGTAGCGGGCGAAGACCTGCCATCCGACCGTGGCGGTCATCCCCACCATGCCGATTCCGGCCAGCCACAGGGCGCCGGTGGACAGGACGCCGAGGATCCGGCGCAGCACATTCAGGACCGATGCCATCCCGGCCGAACTCCCATGACTCGGAACAGGGCCGCCCCGCGCGGCAGCGCGGGGCCGGAGGTGCGAAGCTGCTTACTGGACCGCGCGGATGCGCTCGACCAGCGACTTCATCGCGTCGCTGGTGATGAACTTGTCGTAGACCGGGCCCATCGCGGCGCTGAACGAGGCCTTGTCGACGGTGATGACCTCGGCGCCGCCGGCCCGCACCTTCTCCTCCGACTGCTTCTCGCGCGCGGTCCACAGCTCGCGCATCTTGGCCACCGACTCCCTGGCCGCCTGGCGCAGCAGCGCCTGGTCGTCGGGCGTGAGCCGGTCCCAGGAGATCTTGGAGATCACCAGCACCTCGGGCGTCAGCGAATGCTCGGTCAGGGTGTAGTGCTTCGCCACCTCGAAATGGCGCGAGGATTCGTAGGACGGCCAGTTGTTCTCAGCCCCGTCGACCACGCCGGTCTCCAGCGACGAATAGACCTCGCCGAAGGGCATCGGCGTCGGGTTGGCGCCGAAGGCCTGCATCATCGCGATCCACAGGTCCGACTGCTGGACCCGGATCTTCAGCCCTTTCATGTCGTCGATCGACCGGATCGCCGTCTTGGTGGTGTAGAAGGAGCGCGCGCCGGAATCGTAGAACGCCAGCCCGACCAGCCCGTGCGGCTCGAACGCCTTCAGGATCTCGTCGCCGATCGGGCCGTCCATCACCTTGTGCATGTGGTCGACCGACCGGAACAGGAAGGGCAGGCCCAGCACCTGCGTCTCCGGCACCAGGTTGTTGAACGGCGCCGTGTTCACCCGGTTCATGTCGATCACGCCGAACCGGGTCTGCTCGATCGTGTCCTTCTCGGCGCCGAGTTGGGCGTTGTTGAAGACCTGGATCTTGATCCGGCCGCCGGTGCGCTGCTCCATCAGCTCGCCGAGATACTTGACCGCCTCGACCGTCGGATAGCCGTCGGGATGGATGTCGGCCGAGCGCAGCGTCTGCGCCGAGGCCGGAAGCGCCGCCAGCGACAGCGCCGCGCCCAGGACCAATGCCGCGATGGATTTCACGAACGCCTCCCCCTTGCTTCCGCCTGGTATGATCAGGCTCGCGTCTAGTATGGTAAGAATGAGCCTAGTATGGTAGTTGACTTGATGCAATATCCCTCGCGAGCTTGATCCGCATGGCGCCGCTCGATCTCCTCGACCAGACCACCAGCATCGCCCGGCTGATCGAGCTGGAGATCCGCAAGGCCATCGTCACCCTGGCCATGAAGCCCGGCGCGCCGTTGTCGGAGCAGGAGATCGCCGTCCGCTACGGCGTGTCGCGGCAGCCGGTGCGCGAGGCCTTCATCGCCCTCGCCCGCTCCGGCCTGGTCGAGGTGCTGCCGCGGCGCGGCACCTTCGTGGTCAAGATCTCGATCGAACGGATGCTGGAAGCCCGGTTCATCCGCGAATCGCTGGAGAGCGCGGTGGTGCGGCGCGCCTGCGAGCGCTTCGACGCCCGGATCCGCACCCGCATCGACTTCCATCTCGAAGCCCAGGAGGCGGCGGCCGCGGCCGGAGAGCATTACGAGTTCCAGCGCGCCGACGAAGCCTTCCACGCGGCGATCGCCGAGGGCGCCGGCTGCCCGTCTGCCTGGACCGTGATCGAGGACCTGAAGGCGCATATGGACCGCGTCTGCCATCTGACGCTGCCCTCGGCCTCGTCCCTGCCGGCGCTGATCGCGCAGCACCGCACCATCCTGGCGGCGATCGACCGGCGCGACCCGGACGGCGCCGAGGCGGCGCTGCGGGCGCATCTGTCGGAGATCCTGCGGGCTTTGCCGACGGTGCAGCGCGAGCACCGCGACCTGTTCGCCTGAGCCGGCGCCGATCTGGCAGCACTCCTGCCAGAGCGCTGCTAACATATTGATTTCCTTAGATATACTCTTGCCCGCATCGGAAATCCACATCACATTTGCTTCATAGACCGGGCGCGCAAGCCCGGCCGTGCGGAAGGAAAGGGACGGTGACGGAATGACCGATCTGGAACGTCAGCTGCAGGGTTACCGCCTGACCACGGCGGAGATTCTCTACCACCTGCCCGATCATCCTGGGCTGCTGCAGAGCTTCGTGTGGCAGAAGCTCGATCTCGCCCCGCGCTTCCCGGAGCTGCATCGCTTCCTCGACTTCTGGACCCACAACATCGAGGGCAAGCTGCACTCGGTCCGGGTCGCGTCCACCAGCGTGGTCAAGCCGAGCGATCTGCGGCTCTGCGCCGCCGAGTTCCGGCTGCACTGAAATCTCGAAGAGGAGAAGCAGGCCGGCGGCGGGGCGCTTATGCCCCGCCGCCGCCCGTGACCAGGAGGGGGGGATCCGGTCACGGGGTCCTGCATCGCACGGCTGCGGCGGGGAGGGACTCCGCCGGGGCCGCCGAGGCCCGCCCGCTGTCGGGCGACCGGAGCCGCTCGCGAACCAGCGCCGTTGGGGCCTCCCTCTCCTAACAATGCGGTCCCCGATCGGTTCCCGGGGAATCGTCCCGCCTCGCCTTCCCGCTTCGGCCGCGCGGCGCCCATGCGCCGGCCGCGGATGACGCCCGCCGTCCCGTCTTGCTAACCTCCGGCCCGAATGCAGGGAGAGGTCAGCGTGGACGGACATATGGCGGCGGGTCTTCTGGGCGGCATCCGGCCCGACATCGCGCAGCTGCCGGAGAGCGGCATCGTCGAGGTGGTCAATGCCGGGCGCGGCAAGCCCGACCTGATCCCGCTCTGGGTCGGCGAAGGCGACCGGCCGACGCCAGCCTTCATCGCCGAGGCGGCGAACCGCGCCCTCCTCGAAGGCCAGACCTTCTACACCTGGCAGCGCGGCATCCCGCCGCTGCGCGAGGCCCTGGCCGGCTATGTCGGCCGGATCGCCGGGACCACCGTGTCTCCAGGCCGGATCTACGTCACGGTCGGCGGCATGCAGGCGATCATGATGACCATGCAGGCGCTGGTCGGGCCGGGCGACGAGGTGGTCCTGCCCGCCCCGGTCTGGCCGAACATCTTCAGCGCCGTCGAGATCGCCGGCGGCCGCACCGTGCCGGTGCCGATCGGGGTCGAGAACGGCCGCTGGCGGCTGGACCTGGACCGGCTGTTCGCCGCCTGCGGACCGCGCACCCGCGCCCTGTTCCTGAACAGCCCGGGCAACCCGACCGGCTGGACCCTGACGGCGGAGGAGCAGAAGGCCATCCTCGACTTCTGTCGCGCCCGCGGCATCTGGATCGTCGCCGACGAGGTCTATGCCCGCTTCGTCTACGACCGCCCCGTGGCGCCGTCCTTCCTGTCGATCGCCGCGCCGGAGGACCGGCTGGTGGTGGTCAACACCTTCTCCAAGAACTGGGCGATGACCGGCTGGCGCATCGGCTGGGTGGTGGCGTCGGAGGAGCTGGGGCAGGTCTATGAGAACCTGCAGCAGTTCAACACCTCGGGCGTGCCGACCTTCCTGCAATACGGGGCGGTCGCCGCGATCGAGCAGGGCGAGCCCTTCATCCAGAGCCAGGTGGACCGCTGCCGCACCGCGCGCGACCTGGTGATCGGCCGGCTGTCCGAATCGCCGCGGGTCCGGCTGACCCGCCCGGACGGCGCCTTCTACCTGTTCTTCCGGGTCGAGGGCGAGCCCGACAGCCGGGCCCTGGCGCTGCGGCTGCTGCACGAGGCCAATGTCGGCCTCGCCCCCGGCTCGGCCTTCGGGCTCGGCGGCGAGGGCCATCTGCGGCTGTGCTTCGCCGGGTCGGTCGAGCGGCTGGAGACCGCGATGGACCGGCTGCTGCCCGCGCTGTCGTGACACGCCTGCCATGATCGGGGGCCTGCGGTGAACCGGGCGCTGCTGCAGCGCCTGGTCCCCAACACCCTCGCGGCCGCGACCGAGGGCCGGCAGCGCGCCGATATCGGCCCTTTCGCGCTGTTCGTCTCCGACGCCAGCGACGACCCGATCCAGAGCTTCGCCGTGCCGGTCGCCCCGGCGCCGGACTGGCGCCCGGCGGTGGCCGAGTTGCAGCAGGCCTTCGACGCCGCCGGCCGGCGCTTCCGCGTCGAGTTCTTCCGCGAGCTGCACCCTGCCTTGTCGCCGACGCTCTACGCCATGGGCTATGAGCGGGAGATGGAAGCGCCGCTGATGGTCCTGCATCGCGACGCCTACCGGCCCGGCTCGGACGATCCGGCCCGGCTGCTGGCAGCGGAAGACGAGGCCGCGATCGATGGGCTGATGCTGGTCCAGCGTGAGGCCTTCGACCAGCCGCTGGACGATGCCGGCGAGGCGGATTTCCGCGTCCGGCTGCGGCAGGGTCTGACCCGCGGCAGCCGGCGGGCCGCCCTTGCCCGGCTCGACGGCGTTCCGGCCGCCAGCGGGCTGCTGCTGATCGGCGGCGACACGGCCGAGCTGGCGGCTGTGGGCACCCGGCCGGCCTTCCGCCGCCGCGGCCTGGCCGAGGCGGTGTGCCGCCGGCTGCTCGAGGCCTATTTTGCCGGCGACGACCTGGTCTGGCTGTCGGCCGCGGCGGGGGCGGAGCCGCTCTATGCCAAGCTCGGGTTCCGCCCGGTCGGCACCCAGCTGAACTTCGGCAACCCACGGACAAAATGAGCAAGAGAACGACGCGGCGCCGCCGGTCGGCGGATCCCCTGACCCAGATGGTCGAGATGACCGTTGCAGCCGGGCATACGATCGGACACCGCAGCCTGATGCTGGCGCAGGCCGCCGGCGACCCGGTGGCGTTGCGCCATCCCGAATTCACCCGCATGGTGACCGAGAAAATGGCGGTCGCGGTCGAGACCGGCGCCGAGATGACGCGCCGGCTGGCGGAGTCGCAATGGGGTTGGGTCGGCTGGTTCGGCGTCCAGGCGCAGCTTGGCGCCGTCGTGCTGGCGGCCAACCCGGCGACTGCATGGCAGCACTGGCTGACGGCGAGCACGGGTCAGGCCGCGGCAATCGGCCAGCGGCTGATGGCGGATGCCGCCGCCCTGGCCGATGCCGGCTTGGCCCCTGCCCATCGCGTCGCCTCGGCCAATGCCAGGCGGCTGAGGCGGAAGAAGCGATAGCAGCGGATCCGTTACCGGCGGCGCCGGTCGCCGCTGGACAAATCCCTGAGCGCGTGGATTGCTGGCGGCGTCCAAAGAGGAGCCGCCGCCATGTCGCTCGACCTGTGGTTCGCCTTCCTGCTCGCCGCCGGCATCGTCCTGATCATCCCCGGGCCGACCGTCACCCTGGTGCTTTCCTATGCGCTGGGCCGTGGCCGGTCCCATGCCTGGTGGATCGTCGCGGGCGTCGCGCTCGGCGACCTGACGGCGATGACCCTGTCGATGCTGGGGCTGGGCGCCCTCTTGGCCGCCTCGGCCACCGCCTTCACCGTGCTGAAATGGATCGGCGCTGCCTATCTGGTCTATCTCGGCGTCAAGCTGTGGCGCGCCGCGCCCAAGGCGGACGGCCTGGCGGCGCCGGAGGCCGGGCGCTCGCCCCGCTCCATGCTGCTGCACGCCTTCGCCGTGACCGCGCTGAACCCGAAGAGCATCGTCTTCTTCGTCGCCTTCCTGCCGCAGTTCGTGCATCCGGAGATGCCGCTGCTGCCGCAGATGGCGGTGCTGGAGGGCACCTTCGTCACCCTCGCCGCGCTGAACGCCGCCGCCTATGCCTGGGTCGGGGCGCGGCTGCGCGACACCATCGGCCGGCCCTCGGTGCTGCGCCTGATCAACCGGGCCGGCGCCGGCGTGCTGGTCGCCGCCGGCTTCGCCACCGCCGCCTGGAACCGGGCGAACTAGCCGGCCAGCCCCTCGGCCCCGCGCAAGGCGCCGACCGTCACGCCGCGCCGGGTCTTGATCTCGGGCGCCAGCCAGCGGCCGGCGATCTCCGGGTCGGCGTCGTCCAGCGCGCCGATCCGCTTCAGGATCGCGGCCATGGCGACATTCGCCGCGCGCTCCGCCCCGTCCTCGATCTTGAGCGCCACGCCGAGGCCGTATTCCGGCAGGGCGGCGCAGAACACGCCTTCGGCCCCGACCTTGGTCATCACCCGGCCGCGGCAGGCCTGCATGATCTCGGTGTCGAAGCGCCCCGTGCCGGCCACCAGGAAAGGCTCGGCCGCCCAGGCCTTGCGGATGCGCAGCACCGCGTCGCGGCGCTTCCCGGGCAGGTCGTCTGGATCGGCGATCCGGGCCATGGCGAAGGCCAGGCCTTCCAGAGGGATGGCGACGGTCGGGATCGAGCAGCCATCGGCCGCCCAGGGGGCGTCGCCCAGGCCGCAGCCGGTCATCTGCTCGAGCACGCCGAGGATGCGCTGCTGCACCGGGTGATCATAGCGGATGTATCCCTGGGTCTTCTCGCCGAGATGCACCGCGGTGGTCAGGAAGCCGGTGTGCTTGCCGGAGCAGTTGTTGTGCAGGGCCGAGGGGTGCTCGTGGCGGCACAGCAGCGCATGGGCCGAGCCCTCGTGGAACGGCAGGTGGGTGCCGCATTCGAGGTCGGATTCGGACAGGCCGATCTTCGCCAGCCAGGCGGCCACCCGTTCGACATGGCCCGGCTCGCCGCCATGCGAGGCGCAGGCCAGAGCCAGCTCCTCGTCGCCCAGGCCGAAGGCATCGGCGGCACCGCTCTCGACCAGCGGGATCGCCTGCAGCGACTTGATCGCCGATCGGGCATAGACCGGCCGGCCGGTATCGCCCCATTGGCCGTGCACCCCGCCGTTGCGGTCGACGATCAGGGCGCTGCCGCGATGGCGGCTCTCCACCACCGAGCCGCGGGTGACCTCGACCAGGATCGGCGCGCCGCCGGCGGCGAGATCAGCGGTCCCGGTGGCGGGGCCGTGGGCGTGCGCGTGGTCGTGATGATGATGGTCGGTCATGGTCGTCTCGGCAGGGTCAGCGGGGCCGGTTCCGGCGCGCACCTTGCCCTTCCGCCCGGCGCGGGGCAAGGTCGCAGCCGGACGACACGGACGGGACCCGGATGAAAGGCTATTTCGCGATCGGCTGCGAGGGCATCAGCAAGCCGATGAATGTGGGAGCGCTGCTGCGCACCGGCCATGCCTTCGGCGCGGCCTTCTGCTTCACCGTGGCGCCGGTGGCCGAGACGGTGGATTTCGGCTGGAGCGACACCTCCAGCGCCGCCGGCACGGTGCCGCTCTACACCTACCCCGACGTCGCCTCGCTGACATTGCCGCAGGGCTGCTCGCTGGTCGGCATCGAGCTGATGGCCGACTCCGTCGCACTGCCGAGCTTCCGCCATCCGCGCCGGGCGGTCTATGTGCTGGGATCGGAGCGGGGCGGCCTGTCGCGTGAGATGATCGCGCGCTGCGACCATATCGTGCAGATCCCGACCCGCTTCTCGCTGAACCTGTCCCTGGCCGGGGCGCTGGTGATGTATGACCGGCTGATCTCGCTGGGCCGCTTCGCGCCGCGCCCGATCATGCCCGGCGGCCCGACCGAGGAGCTGCCGCCGCATGTCCATGGCGGCCCGATCGTGGGAGAGGGCTGAGCCCACCGCAGGTCATCGGCCGCGGGCCAGCAGCGCCGCTAACGCCCCGGTATCGTGATAAAATGGCAAGCCGTCGATCAGCAGATCGTCCCTGAACCGCAGGACCTCGGCAAAGGGCTGGCTGATCGCTTCGCCGCTGCCACGCGCGGTCAGGTTCAGCGTGCAGGTCATGAACACGGTGTCGCCGCTGCGGATCGCTTCCATCCGCTCCACTCCGACATCGCTCCAGACCTCCCGCATCCTGCGGAACAAAGCCCCGATTCCTGCAAAGCCCCTCCAGTCCCCGGCATAGGGCAGCGATTGCGGTTCATGCACCACGACATCCGGATGGAAGGCGACCGCGAGGGCGCCGGGGTCCTCCGTCTCCGCGGTCAGGAACGCCATCTCCACCGCGAACATGCGGTCGAGAAGCTGCATGGCGGAATGCCGGTCGCCGGATTGGAGGTCCATTCTCTTCCCCTATGGCTGGTCCGATCGGCCGCGCGGGCGCGGCCCGGATCGTCAGCCTGGGGATCGAATCGGCAGTTGCCTGCCCGTTTCTTGCTTTGAGCTACGCGCCCGACGCCAGCATCGACCGCACGGTCGAGGCCAGGGCGTCGGCGGCGTAGGGCTTGCGCAGGGTGGGCAGGTCGGCCGGCACCCCGTCCTCGACGCCGTAGCCGGTGGTGAACAGCACCTTCAGCGACGGCCGCTCGCGCCGCACCTGGGCGGCCAGCTCGGCCCCGGTCATGCCCGGCAGGCCGACATCGGTGATCATCAGGTCGAATTCGCCGCCGTCGAGCAGGCGCAGCGCCTCGGGCCCGTCCGCCGCCTCGGCGACATCGAAGCCGCCATCGACCAGGGCCTCCACGGCGAGGAGACGCACCAGCACGTCGTCCTCGACCAGCAACACACGTCCGCCACACATCGGTCAGCTGTTCGCTTCTTTCTCGTTCCCTGGCCGATTCATGGCGGCAAACCGGCCCGGGGGCAACCCTTCATCCGCCGCGTCAGTGGATCGTCGTTCCGGACGGGACCGCATGGGCGGCGGCCTCCGGCGGCGGGACCTGCCCGGCGACCGCGGGCAGCACGATGCCGCCATCCTGAAGGGCGTCCGCCACCGCGGCGAAAGGCAGGCCGCACAGCCGGGTGGCGGCCGGCGTCAGGATGGCGCGGGCCAGGAACGGCGCCCACAGCGTCTCGCCCTGCTGGTGCAGCGCCACGATGTCGAGCAGCAGCCGCTCATCCTCCGTCACCTGCCGGCAGCGCGGGCAGTTCACCTGGATGGTGCGGCCGGCGCCGTTGGCGATGAAGCCCATCAGGTCGTCCACCGCCTCGGCCGCCGCCGGGGCGCCTTCGTTGCGGAAGGCGGTGCGGAGGTTGGCGATCACGGGAATGCCGTGGCGGTGGCCGGCGACCCAGGCGCGGATCGCCCACAGCACCAGCGTCTCGGCCCGGGTCAGCGGCGGCGCGCCCGTCTGATCACCATGGGCATCGTCGCAGTCATGCGCCCCGTCGCTCATGACAGCGCCGCCCGGACCAGGCCGAAGGACGCCTGGTTGGCCGGCATCCGCAGCGGCCGCGGCGGCGCGGCCGGCCGCTGCAGCATCACCCCCGCTTCGGCCAGGAGGCCGCCGAGCTCGGCGCACAGGCCGGCGGCGGCGCGGCAGGCGGCCGGCGACAGCATGCCGCGCAGCATCAGCGTGCCCGACACGCCCGACTGGCCGATCGCGACCAGATCCAGGATCCGGCGCTCGTCTTCGGTGACGGTGAAGGCGCAGGGCACCCCGATCTGCACCCGCCGCTCGGCGCCGAAGCCGATGATGCGGGTCAGAAGGCCGATCCGCTCCGCCGCCGCTTCGGCGCCGACCTTGCGGAAGGCCAGCAGCACCGGATGGTCGGTCGGCGCCCCGGTCTTCAGCCCGACGACGCTGAGCCGCATCGCCCACAGCAGCAGTTGTTCGGCAAAGGGCAGGGCGCGGCGGTCGCTCGGCTCGGTGATCTGGTCCTCGTCCATTCTGGACTCTCCGTGTGAACGGTCGGTCCATTTGAGAACGATTATCAATCGCGAATCAAGCCCTCTCGTGTCTCCACCTGTATCCGCCTCGCCATCCGGCCTCGGCCCAAGCCGGGCCGGGCCGGGACGAGGCTCCGCTTCGGAAGAGCGTCAGACCGAAGGGGCGGGACGCGGAGCGATCAGCGCGAACAGCCGGCGGTTGAACAGCCTGGCCAGCCCGACGAGCAGCGCGATCGAGCCGCCGTGCCAGATCAGCACCATGATCGTGGTGTCGAGCGGATGAAACAGCGACACGCCGCAGGAGACGAGGGCCGATGCAGCCAGCATCCCGGTGACGATGGTGGCGGTCGGCCGCACCGACCCCGCGAAGCGCAGCATCACCACCAGCAGCCCCCAGAGCGGAATGCTCACCATCAGGATGTTCGTGAAACAGCGGAAGCTGGTGCCGAGGACAAAGCCGTCCGGGCCGAAGCGGATCCAGTCGGTCAGGCAGCCATAGCCCATCGAGGCCAACCAGAAGACCAGCCCCGGAACCGGCAGCAGAGCCCAGCGCCGCGACCGGTCGGGCAGGCTGACATGGAAGGCGGCGATGGCGGCGAGGATGCCGGTCAGCATCGCGCCGGCCCATTCGAGCTGGTAGGAGGTCTCCGCCATCTCCTCCATCCGCTCGTGCCGGACGCCTTTCAGCGCGACCACGGCGGCGATCACGGCGGCGGCGATCAGCAGCCACAGTGCCGCCCGCAGCATTGGCGGCCGCAACGGGCGGACCGGCCGGGCATCGGCGGCAAGTTGCGCGATCAGATCTTCGGTGCGAGTCCGCTCCGTCTCCGTCATTTCGGCCCCAACGCCCCCTTCAGCGCCTTCAGCGCACGATGCATCGCGACCTTCAGCGCCGGCACCGACGCGCCGCTGGCCGCCGACGCCTCCTTCAGCGACATGTCCTTCAGCTTCAGCAGCTCCACCGCCTGGCGCTGGCCCGGCGGCAGCTCCGCGATCGCGCGGCGCAGCGCGATCGAATCGGCCTCCATCCCCAACTCGTTCGTTTCGGGGGCGGCAAAGGTTTCCTGGAACGGCTCGATCGCCGTCTCGCGGCCGGTGGTGCGGATCTGGATCCGCACGCGGTCGACGATCCGCCGGCGCGCGATCGCCACCAGCCAAGGCTGGAAGGGCCGGGCCGAATCATAGGTCCGGCGGATGCTGTGCAGGGTCAGCAGCACGTCCTGCACCGCATCCTCGGCATCGGCCGGGCGGTGCAGCGACCGGCGGGCCAGCGCCCGCAGATAGGGGGTGATCTCGATCAGCAGCCGGTGATAGGCGGCCCGGTCGCCCGCCTGCGCCGCGACCATCAGCGCCGACCAGCCGACATCCCGCCTCACGCCGGACGGGCTGTCCTCGTCGGGCGGGCTCATGGCTGGGGTCGGCGGGGCAATCCGGACATCGGCGCCGAGACTAGGGCTGCGGCCGGTGGCAGGCGAGCTAATTTTCCGTCAGGTTGCGCTTGCGCTATCGGCTGCAGACGGCGGCCAGATCGCGCAGGCGATCCTTGAGCTCGGGCGCCGCATCCGGCCGCAGCGCCGGCCACAGGCTCTGGGCCCGGACCCCGTCGACCATGCAGCCGCAATAGGCATGGCAGGTCTCGGTGCCGCCGCCCTGCTGCTCGCATTGCACCTGGCAGTCGATCAGCAGCGGCGCCGGGTCCGGCGCCGGCGACAGCATCTCCCAGGGATCGCGGCCGAGCGCCATCCCGACCAGCAGCAGCAGGCCGATCAGCAGCGGCTGGTGGACCAGATAGACGGCCAGGCTGTGCCGCCCCGCCCAGCGCAGCGGCCGGCCCGGGATGTCGCCGTCGACGGTTCCGCCGGGCGCGCGGGCCCGCAGCCACCAGCGGGCCAGGGCGATGCCCAGCAGCACCGGCCCGAACCAGGGAAACAGCGGCTCATAGTCGTTGCTGCGCGGCGGTTGGGTGCCGAGCCCGGTCCAGAGCAGCCAGGGATGGTCGAGCAGGGCCGAACGCCACAGGATCGGCAGCGCGATCACGGCGAGGCCGAGAACGAAGTTCGCGGTCGGCGGCAGCCGCAGGAACAGGAGGCCGAGGATGCTGGCCACGGCGATGCAGTGCAGGATGCCGAAGAAGATGAACTGGTCGGGAATCGCGACCCGGGTCGCCGCCGTGACCGCGGCGGCGCCGGCCACGACCTTGGCAAGCCGGATCGCCCAGCGCCGCCAGTCGCGGCCCTGCACGTCCCACAGCACCAGGCCGACGCCGACCAGGGCCAGGAAGCTGCCGGCGATCAGGTAGCGCGCCGCGATCCAGCCGGCGTCGCCCTGCAGGTCCCAGTCGACGAAGCGGAAGAACGTCAGGTCCCAGGACAGGTGGTAGAGGGCCATCGCCAGCAGCGCCAGGCCGCGGAGCAGGTCGATGACCGGCAGGCGGCCGGGACGCGCGGAAGGGGTCATCGAGATCTGGCTAGCCCGGCCGCACGAACACCCCGTCCATGCCGATCAGCCGGGCGGTGCGACGGTTGAAATAGCCGGGGATGAACAGCGCCGGGACGAAGCCGAGCTCCGCCATGTGCCGGATGCTGTCGAGATAGGACGGTTCGCCGTCATAGACCGGCACGACCGACAGCTCCATCTGTACCGCGGCGATGCGCGGCAGCACGCCGCGCGCGCCGTCCAGCACCTGGCGCTCGGTGCCCTGGGTGTCGATCTTCAGCAGCACCCGGTCGTCCGGCCGGGCGTGGCGCGGGAAGATCCGCTCCAGCCGCGCCTGCGACGCCACCTCGGTGCCGACATAGGCCGAGCCGTCGAGCAGGTCCGCCATCTCGGCGGTGAAGTCGAGCACCGAGCTCATGTCGCTCTCGCCCGAGACCTGCAGCGTCACCGGCGCGTCGTTGTCGCCCAGCGCCATCCGCGACTCGACCGCCCAGTCTGGATCGCCGGCCGCCGCAGCCGCCAGGGCGGCATGGGCGGCCGACAGCGGCTCGACCGAGACGATCCGCCCGGCATAGCCGCCGCGCCGCAGCCGCTGCGCGTACTGGCCGACATTGGCGCCGACGTCGAACACCAGGGTGATGCCCTGGTGTTCGAGCACCCGGATCAGGTTGCGCGTGTCCTTGGAGACCGGCTCGGGCGACAGGGCCATCGGCGCTCGCTCCGGATCAAGAATGGGCCCAGTCCCAGTACAGCTTGCGGGCCTTGGCGTAGAACGGGCCCGGCTGCAAATGCCGGTCCTCCAGCCGGGTGCAGGGCAGCACCTTGGCGAAGTTGCCGGTCTGGAAGATCTCGTCGGCATCGACCAGCTCCTCCGGCCGGATCGCGCGCTCGATCACCTCGACCCCGTCGTGGCGCAAGAGCTCGATCACCCGGCGGCGGGTGATGCCGGCGAGGAAGGTGCCGTTCGCCGCCGGGGTGTGCACCGCGCCGTCCTTGGCCATGAAGATGTTGGCGGTGGCGAATTCGGCGACGTTGCCGATCGGGTCCAGCATCACCGCATTGGTGAAGCCGCGGCTCTTGGCCTGGCGCATGGCGAAGCCGGATTGCGGGTAGAGGCAGGCCGCCTTGGCCCGGGTCGGCGCCATCTCCGGCGACGGCCGGCGCAGCCCCTGGGCGAAGCAGGCGCTGTCCTCGCCCGGCTGGGGCAGCGGCGAATCATAGATCGACAGGCAGAAACGCGTCGCTGCCGGGTCGGGCTCGATCCAGCCGTCCTCGGCCCAGAACATCGGCCGGATATAGACCGCGGCGTCGGCCGGGAAGCGGCGCAGCCCCTCGCGGGCCAGCGCCTCGATCTCCTCGGCCGGCAGGGTCGCCTCCAGCCCCATGGCCTTGGCCGAGGCCACCGCGCGGACGCAATGACGGTCGAGATCCGGCGCCACGCCCTCGAAGCCGCGGGCGCCGTCGAAGATGATCGAGGCCATCCAGGCGGCATGGGTCAGCGGCCCCATGATCGGCGGATTGCCCTCCTGCCAGGAGCCGTCGAGGAAGGTCCACGCTTGTCTCGCCATGTCGTCCGTCCGATCCCGCATCTTATGACCGGCGGAGCATAGGCGAGCGGCCGGGCGGCGCCAACACCGCCCGGCGGCCGATGGCCCAGCCCTGCGCCGGACGCAGAGGCCCGCCCGGCCGCAGCCTACTGGCTCGCCCAGACGATGCGGGCCTTCCAGACCACGTCCGACAGCTTCAGCGACTGCGCCGGCTCGT
Source organism: Inquilinus sp. Marseille-Q2685 (assembly GCF_916619195.1). Taxonomy (NCBI): domain Bacteria; kingdom Pseudomonadati; phylum Pseudomonadota; class Alphaproteobacteria; order Rhodospirillales; family Rhodospirillaceae; genus Inquilinus; species Inquilinus sp. Marseille-Q2685. The sequence continues at coordinate 510,720 of NZ_CAKAKL010000002.1, read as the reverse complement.
CGCCCGACAAGGGCTTCAGGTCGATCCGGTTGGCGCTGATCCGCACCAGCTCGCCGATCAGCAGCGCCCCGTCGGCCGTCTTCGCCACCACCCGGTCGCCGCGGCGCAGCCCGGCCGCCGGCGAGACGACGATGACGTCGCCGTCCCGGTAGATCGGCGCCAGGTCGCCGCCCGTGACCTCCAGCGCATAGGCGCTCGGGTCGGACAGGTTCGGGAAATCCACCTCGTCCCACCCCTTGCCGGTGGGGCGGCCCGCGTCGTCGAACAGCCCGTCGGCGACGGCCTGGGCGTGGCTGATGACGGGGATTCGCCGGGCCGGCAGGCCCGATCCGTCGTCGATCAGCCGCACGAAGGCGGCCATCGAGCTGTTGGTCGCGTCGAGGATCTTGGAGATGCTCTCGGTGGACGGCCAGCGCAGCTTGCCGTCGCTCGACTGGCGCTTGCTTGGATTGAAGGTCGTGGGGTCGAGCCCCGCGCGGCGCGCAAGGCCCGATGCGGACAAGCCGTTGAGCCTGGCGAGACGGTCGATCGCCGCCCAGATGTCGGCGTGCTTCAGCATGGGAACAATATCTCCCGGGGGCGTTGAGCCACGTGTAGGATCTTATTCATTCATAAAACTTGCATAAAAATGAATATGTTTGTTTTCCTAGAGCCTGTTGCTCCCCCATGTTGCATCTCGCCTATTCGACAGACGTGGCCCCCACCACGCCTGACATTGTACAATTCGCACGACCTTTGCGCTATGACCCGAAAGGGACAGGTCGACAGGTTATTCGTTCTCATCTTAGAGCAGGCGACCACCCTCCTATCACCCCCGGATGGGGGATCGGCCGTTGCCCATGGCATCCGCGGCGAGCGGCGGGCCGATGGACCGTCGCCGCCCCGCGCGCTTCGCCGCGGCCGGTCGTGACAGGCTTGGGTTGGCAGCGGCCTCAGTTGACGCTATCCCTGCGATCCATGCTCCGCTCCATGACCAAGATCGCGATGCCGGCCCCCCTCTTCCGTGCCACAATCCTCCTCGCCACCCTGGCCGCGCTGCCCGCCGGCGCGGCCACCGTCGACACCATCGCCAAACAGGCGATCCTGATCGACACCACCACCGACACGGTGCTGATGGAGAAGGCCGCGGACGAGCGCATGCCGACATCGTCGATGAGCAAGATGATGACGGCCTATCTGGTCTACGACGCGCTGCGGGACGGCCGGATCACGCTCGACACCAAGTTCCCGGTCAGCAAGAAGGCCTGGCAGACCGGCGGGTCGAAGATGTTCGTCCAGGTCGGGGACAGCATCCGGGTCGAGGACCTGCTGCGCGGCCTCCTGATCCAGTCCGGCAACGACGCCGCGGTGGTGCTGGCCGAAGGCCTGGCGGGGTCGGAGAGCGCCTTCGCCGACCGCATGAACGAGATGGCGAAAAGGCTGGGCATGAACGCCAGCCACTTCGTCACCTCCAACGGCCTGCCGGACCCGGAGCACTATTCGACCGCGCGCGACCTGGCGATCCTGGCCGAGCGGATGATCTCGGACTTCCCGCAATACTATCGCTACGACGGCGAGCGGGAGTTCACCTGGAACAAGATCAAGCAGGGCAACCGCAATCCGTTGCTGTACCGCGACATGGGCGTGGACGGGATCAAGACCGGCCACACCGACTCCGGCGGCTACGGCCTGACCGCCTCGGGCGTTCGCGACAACCGCCGGCTGATCCTGGTGGTCAACGGGCTGCCCAGCATGCAGTCCCGCGCCGACGAGGGCGCCCGGCTGCTGGAATGGGGCTGGAACCAGTTCCGCCTGTACCCGCTGTTCAAGGCCGGTGCCGCGGTCGACGAGGCGACGGTGTGGCTCGGCGCCGAGGACAAGGTGCCGGTGACGGTGGCGCAGGACCTGGCCATGACCCTGCAGCCGGCCGATTTCGACAAGATGACCGTCACCGCCCGGTTCCAGGAGCCGATCGAGGCGCCGATCGCCAAGGGCCAGGTGCTGGGCGAGCTCGACATCGCCCCGCCGGACGGGCCGGTGCGCAAGGTGCCGCTGGTCGCCGCCCAGGACGTGCCGGAGGCCTCGATCTTCCGTGCCCTCGGCATGAAGCTCGGCCTGCTGCTGGGCCTCTGAACCGCCGGCCCTCTCCGCCCCGGCGGAGGGGCGGCGCTTTCGATCAGGTCGGCGTCGCCTTCGGTCAATGAGGCGCGCCGCCGCCGCGTAGCATCGCCAGCATCCGAGCCCGTCCGACGGAAGACGGGCCGCAGGCGAGGACCAACCGGCGGATGCCAGCGACCGCGGCCAACCCGACATCCCCGTCCGCCCGGACGATCGCGGCGCCGCTGCGGCTGCACCGCGAGGCGGTGCGGGCGGAGTGGACCGACTACAACGGCCATCTCAACGACGGCTACTACGCCGTCATCTTCAGCCACGCCACCGACGCCTTCCTGGAGTTCGCCGGCATCGACGCCGCCTACCGGGCGCGCAGCCGGCGCACCGTCTTCACCGGCGAGATGAAGATCCGCTACCGGCGCGAGGCCCATTCCGGCGACGAGGTGGCGGTCGAAACCCGGCTGGGCGCGATGGACGCCAAGCGCTTCACCCTGCACCACCTGATGCGCCGCGCCGCGGACGGCACCGTGCTGGCCGAGAGCGAGGTGCTGAACCTGTCGATCGACGCGACCGGGCCGAAGGTCGAGCCGTTCGAGGCCGAGATCCACGACCGCTTGAGCGAGATCCGCGCCGCCCACGAGGCCGCAGCGGAGGACGAGAAGGGCTGACAACGCCCCCCGTTCCCATGAGGACAGACAGGAGGCAGTGATGAACGCGAGACGTATTCTCTTCACCGCCGCGGCGATCGCCGCGCTGGCCCCGGCCGGCGCCGCCCTGGCCGACGACGCGGCCTGCAAGACCGTGAAGCTGTCGGATGTCGGCTGGACCGACATCACCTCGACCACGGCCCTGGCCGGCACCGTGCTGACCGGCCTGGGCTACGAGCCCAAGGTCGACATGCTGTCGGTCGCGGTCACCTTCGAATCGCTCAAGAATAACCAGGTGAACCTGTTCCTCGGCAACTGGATGCCGTCGCAGACCGAGATGGTCGAGCCCTATCTGAAGCAGGGGGTCGAGCTGGTCGGCACCAATCTGGCCGACGCCAAGGTGACGCTGGCGGTCAACCGCGAGGCTTATGAGGCCGGGGTCAAGGACTTCGCCGACCTGCAGAAATTCGCCGACAAGTTCGGCAAGTCGATCTATTCGATCGAGCCCGGCTCCTCCGCCAACAAGAATCTCTCGACCATCATCGAGAAGAACGAATTCGGCCTCGGCGGCTGGAATCTGGTCGAGGCCAGCGAGCAGGCGATGCTGGCCCAGGTCGACCGGGCCACACGGCGCGGCGAATGGGTGGTGTTCCTGGGCTGGGCGCCGCACCCGATGAACATCAAGTACAAGATCGACTATCTCAGCGGCGGCGACGCCTATTTCGGCCCCAACTACGGCGGCGCGACGGTGCGCACCCTGGCCAACCAGAAATGGCTGGCCGGCTGCCCGAATGTGAAGAAGTTCGCCCAGCAGCTGGTGTTCGACCTGAACACCGAGAACCAGATGATGTCGATGATCCTGGACGAAGGCATGGAGCAGAACGCCGCCGCCCGAAAGTGGCTGAGCGAGCACCCCGAGCTGCTGACCAAGTGGCTCGACGGCGTCACCACCATCGACGGCAAGCCGGGGCTGGAGGCGGTGAAGGCCTCGCTGAAGAGCAGCTAGCCCTTCAGCCGGGCGATCGCCGCCTCGGTCTCCGCCGCCAGCCGCGCGACCAGCTCGGCCGCCGGCTGGCGCCGGGCCAGGCGCAGCCCCTGCCCGGCCCAGAGCGACAGGAACTCCGCCCGCCCCGCTTTCCCGGCCGCGCCGCGCAGCGGCCGGGTCAGCGCGTTCTGCAGTGGGAAGGGCAGCGCGCCCGAGGGCTCGCCCGGCGGCTCGACTGCGGTCATGAAGCGGTTGACGATGCCGCGGGCCGGCCGGCCGCTGAAGGCGCGGGTCAGCCGGGTCTCGTGCTCCCGCGCCGTCAGGATCGCCGCCTTGTAGGCGTCGGACACTCCGGCCTCGTCGCAGGTCAGGAAGGCCGTGCCCATCTGCACCGATTCGGCGCCCAGCGCCAGGGCCGCGGCGACGCCGCGACCGTCCATGATGCCGCCGGAGGCGACGACCGGCAGCGGCACGGCGTCGGCGATCTGCGGCACCAGGGCCATGGTGCCGATCATCGAATCCTCGAAGCCCGCCGCGAAGCTGCCGCGATGACCGCCGGCCTCGCTGCCCTGGGCGACGATCGCATCGGCGCCGGCCTGATGCCAGGCGACCGCCTCCTCCACCGTGGTCGCGGTGCCGAACAGCGCCGCGTCGCGCGCCTTGATCGCCGCCAGCGAAGCGGCCGGGGGCAGGCCGAAGGTGAAGCTGACCGCCGCGGCGCCGCTGTCGAGCGCGGCCGCGAGCTGGGCGTCGAAATCGGGGCCCTGCGGCAACGGAAAGGACGGCACCGGCAGGCCGAGCTCGGCATAGAACGGCGCCACCCGCGCCACCGCCCGATCGGCATCGGCCGGCAGCTCCGGCACCGCGGTCGGGCTGAACAGGTTGATGCCGAAGGGCCGTGCGGTGCGCGCCCGCACCGCCCGCGCCGCCTCCAGGATCTGGTCCGGCGTCAGATAGGCGGCGCCGATCGAACCCAGGCCGCCGGCCTCGGACACCGCGGCGACCAGGGCCGGCGTGTCGCCGCCCCCGGCCATCGGCGCCTGCAGGATCGGGTGGCGCAGGCCGAAGCGCTGCATCAGCGGGGTGACGACGGACATGGCCGGATCCTCATGCGGAAGTCGGACGCAGGATGCCCCCGGCGGGACGGGCGGTCGAACCCGAGGTCGAGGGCGAAGGCCAGGATCAGCGCCGCGGCGTCGATCCCGAACAGCGGGGCTTGGCCGGAACCGCCGGCGAACAGGGCGGAGAGGATCGGACGGGGAAGGACGGTGGACGGCATGCCGCCAAGATAGGGAGGGGAAGCCGTCCCGAATAATGGTTCCTTCTGATCGCCGTCATCGTTGAGGCAGATGGCTACTCCGCCGCCCGGGCCGTGCCGGCGGCACGGAACAGGTCGAGGAAGGCGGTCAACGCGCTGGTCTCCGGCGCGGCGCGATGGCGGATGAACAGCGTCTCGACCCGCGCTTCGCTTGGCGGAAGGCTGTGCACGGCCACCCGCCCGGCGGCCCAGACCGGCCCGATCAGGGCGCGCGGCAGCAGGGTGACGCCGAGCCCGGCGGCGACGCAGCCGAAGATCGCCTCGAGCGTGCCGAATTCGAGCCGGCGCAGGCCGACCGCCCCGCGCCGGGCCAGCACCTCCTCCAGCCGCTGGCGGTAGGAGCAGCCGGCACGCAGCACGACGATGCGCAGGCCGCCGGACGCGGCACCGTCGGCCAGCAGCCGGTCGAGCCCGCCGGCGCCAGGCGCGGTCAGCAGCACCAGCTCCTCCTCGAACACGACCTCGGCGACGAGATCGGGGTGGTGCACCGGGCCGCAGACGAAGGCGCCGTCGACCCGCCGCGCCAGCACCTCGGCCACCAGTTCGGTCGTGGTGCCGGTGCGCAGCGCCAGATCGACCGCCGGATGGGCCGCGGCGTATGCGGCCAAGGCGGGCGACAGCCGCAGCGCCGCCGTGGTCTCGAGCGCGCCGAGGGTCAGCGGCCCGCCCGGCGTGCCGTCGTCGCGGGCCGCCCGCGCGGCGTCCGCCAGCAGCTGCCCGACCCGCCCCGCATAGGGCAGGAGGCGCCGCCCGGCCGCGGTCAGGAGGACGCCGCGGCTGTGCCGTTCGAACAGCGTCACGCCCAGCTCCTCCTCCAGCGCCCGGATCCGGGCGGTGACGTTGGACTGGACGGTGTGCAGCTCGGCCGCCGCCCGGCCGATGCCGCCGGTGCGGGCCACCACCTCGAACACCCTGAGATCCCTGTCGTTCACGATGCACCCGCGTGTCATGCCCCGGGGGAAGGGCGATGCCGATTGTATCGGAGGACACGGCCCTGCGGCGACATGGACTCCTCATTACCAAAACGTAAGTACGCCGCCGCGGGCCTTCCCCCTACTCTCCCGCCCCGGGTCAAACGCCCGCGGCACCGTCTCGGCGTGCGACGGTCCGGCGGGAGCGGTGGGAAGCTCTCTCGGCGTGGTCCGTCCGTCATGCCAGCGATCCGCTGTCCGAGAGCCTCACGCGCCCATGCAGATCCTTCTGATCGAAGACGACAACGAGACGGCCCAGCACATCATCGGCTCGCTGCGCCATGCCGGCCATGCGGTCGAGCACAGCGTCACCGGCGCCGAGGGGCTGGCCCGTGCCGCCGGCGCCCGCGCCGGCTGCGCGCCGCGGCTGCTGATCGTCGACCGCATGCTGCCGGACATCGACGGCATCACCCTGGCCCGCCGCCTGCGCGGGCAGGGCAACACGGTGCCGATCCTGTTCCTGACCACGCTGGGCGGGGTCAGCGACCGGGTCGAAGGGCTGAATGCCGGCGGCGACGACTATCTGGTCAAGCCCTTCGCTTTGGCGGAGCTGCTGGCCCGGGTCGACGCCCTCGCCCGCCGCGCCGGCGCCGCCGCGGTCGAGACCGCGTTGCGCGTCGCCGATCTCGAGATCGACCTGCTGAAGCGGACCGCCACCCGGGCCGGCCAGGCGATCGACCTGCAGCCGCGGGAGTTCAAGCTGCTGGAATACCTGATGCGGCATTCCGGCCAGATCGTCACCCGCAGCATGCTGCTCGAGCATGTGTGGGAGTTCCATTTCGAGCCGCAGACAACGGTGGTGGAAACCCATATCAGCCGGTTGCGCGGCAAGATCGACCGCGGCTTCGACGCGCCACTGCTCGACACCGTCCGCGGCGTTGGGTACTGCCTCCGTGATCCTGGTTAGCTCATGGACCAGGCTGGTCCGCACCGCGACGTTCCGGCTGGCCGCGGGCTTCGCCGCGCTGTTCAGCGTCTCGATCATCGTGGTGTCCAGCATCGTCTATGTGGCGATGACGCGGTATTCCGACCAGCAGATCGACCTGTCGATCAGCGCGGAGATGAAGACGGTCCGGGATTCCATGGCCGGGGCGTCGCCCCCCGAGATCGTCAAGGCGATCAACGACCGCATCACCGATATCGATCCGGATTACTACTATTACGCGCTGCAGGATGCCGAGGGCGGCGTGCTGGCCGGCAATCTGCGGCCCCTGCCGGTCGCGACCGGCTGGGCCGACATTCCGCTGGAGACGACCGACGGCGACGGCACGCCTGAGCGCCATGTCATCCGCGGGCTGGGCGTCGACCTGACGCCGGAGCTGCACCTGTTCATCGGCCGCGACACCCACGATCTGGACGAGCTGGAGGAGGGCATCACCCGCTTCTTCCTGGCCGGCGCCGCGGCGACGGTGCTGCTGGCGCTGGCCGGCGGCCTGGTGCTGAGCGCCCGCTTCCTGCGCCGGGTGGAGGCGGTGAACACCGCCGCCCGCCACATCATGGACGGCCATCTGGACGAGCGGGTGCCGAGCCGCGGCAAGGCCGACGAGTTCGACCGCCTGGCCGACAACCTGAACGCCATGCTGGACCGCATCCAGCAGCTGATGCAGGGGCTGCACCAGGTCTCCAGCGACATCGCGCACGACCTGCGGACGCCGCTGTCGCACATGCGCCAGCGCCTCGAGGCGGCGCGGCTCAAGGCCGCCTCGGCCCAGGACTACGACGCCGCGGTGGAGCGGGCCGTGGCCGACATCGACGGTATCCTCGGCGTCTTCGCGGCGCTGCTGCGCATCGCCCAGATCGAATCCGGCGCGCGGCGCGAGGGCTTCGCCCCGGTCGACCTGTCGGGCGTGTTCGAGACCATCATCGACACCTACGGCCCGGTGGCCGACGATTCCGGGCACCGGCTGGCCGGCACCGTGGCGCCCGGGCTGCGGATCCGCGGCGACCGGCAGCTCCTGACCCAGATGCTGGCCAATCTGGTGGAGAACACGATCCGCCACACCCCCGCCGGGACCGCGATCTCGGTATCGCTGGCGCCCGGGCCCGAAGGGCCGGTCGGGCAGGTGCGCGACACCGGCCCCGGCATCCCGGAGGCGGCGCGCGAAAAGGTGTTCCAGCGCTTCTTCCGGCTCGACGCCAGCCGGATGACCCCGGGCAGCGGCCTGGGCCTCAGCCTGGTGGCCGCGGTGGCGCAGCTGCACGAGATCCGGCTGACGCTGTCGGATGCCCACCCCGGCCTCGCCGTCACCCTGGACTTCGCCGAGGCGGCCAAGCCCGTGGCGGCGGCCGGCCGGGGCGCCGCGGCGCGCGGCGAGGCCCGGCACGGGCAGAGGCCCGCGCCGCCCCGGGGCGTTCCCGTGGCGGCGCCGCGTCATCGCCCATAGCCACGCCGCCGCACCGGGGATATGCTCCTAACATGCTGCACGGCCGGGCTTTTCCGGCCGCGGCCGCCCGACCGGAATGGCGATGCATTTCAGCGGCGATAGTCTGTCCCATTCCCTGATGCCCGGCCACGATCCCTGGCTGGTGGTCCTGGCCATCCTGGTCGCGGTGCTCGCCTCCTATGTCGCCTTCAACCTCGGCCAGCGCATCCGCGTCGCCCGCGGCGGGGCGCGGCTGCTGTGGCTGGCTGGCGGCGCCGTGGCCATGGGCGGCGGCATCTGGTCGATGCATTTCATCGCCATGCTCGCCCTGCGCCTGCCGGTCGGCTTCGCCTACGATCTGCGGTTGACGCTGCTGTCGCTGGCGATCGCGGCGCTGGCGACCGGCGCCGGCTTCACCGTCGCCACGCTCGGCCGGGCAGCGTCGGGCGCGACCGCGCGCCCGGGCCCGGCGCCGCCGCTGCCGCTCCTGGCCGGCGGCCTGTGCCTCGGGCTCGGCATCGCCGGCATGCATTATGTCGGCATGGCCGCGATCCTGGCCCCCGGCCGCATCGTCTACGACCCGGTGGTCCTGGCCCTCTCGGTGCTGATCGCCCTGGTCACCGCCACCGCGGCGCTGCACCTGGCCCTGTCCGACATCGGGCACGTCCGGCGGATCCTGGCCGCCCTGGTCATGGGGGCGGCCATCGCCGGCATGCACTTCATCGGCATGGCGGCGGCACGGTTCGTTCCCGATCCCGCCGCCCAGGCCGGCGCCGCCGGCATCCCGGTGCCGCCGGCAATCCTGGCCGGGCTGATCGCCGCGGCCGCCGCCGTCGTCTTCGCCCTGGCCCTGATCGCCATCCGGCTGGACCGCCGGATCTCCGAGCTGCAGGCCCAGCGCCAGCTCGCCGTCCTGGACGAGCGCCACGCCGCCACCCTGAACGCGCTGCCGATGCCGCTGGCGCTGATCGACGAGCGCGGCGTCATCCTGACCGCGAACCCGCCCTGGCAGTGGCCGGGCGAGCGCGAGCGCTTCGTCGGCGGCGGGTCCGGCCCCGGCGAGGACTATTTCGCGCTGTGCGCCGCCGCCGGCCCGGCGGGCGCCGAGGTACGGGTACATCTGGCCGGCGTGGTCCAGGGGATCCGGCCGGCGGCATCGGTCGAATACCCGATGGGCGGCGCGGGCGGCCGGACCATCCGCCTGCTGGCCGCGCCGATCGCCGAGGGCCGCGCGGCCGGCGCCGTGGTGGCGCATCTCGACATCACCGCCGAGCGGGTGGCCGAACAGCGCATGCGCGAGGCGATGCGGACGGTCGAGGCCGCCGACAACGCCAAGACCACCTTCCTGGCCCATATGAGCCACGAGCTGCGCACGCCGCTGAACGCGATCCTCGGCTTCTCCGAGCTGATCCGCGACGCCCATCTCGGGCCGCTGCCGGAGCGCTACCGCGGCTATGCCGAGGACATCCACCGCTCGGGCCAGCACCTGCTGGCCCTGGTCAACGACGTGCTGGACCTGTCGCGGGTCGAATCCGGCCGGCTCGAGCTGCAGCCGGAGCCGGTCGATCTGGCCAGCGACATCCAGGATGCGGTCAGCCTGGTGGCGCAGCGCGCCGAGGCGCACGGCATCACCATCGAGCAGCGGGTGGCGCGCGACCTGCCGCTGCTGGACGCCGACCCGCTGCGGCTGCGCCAGATCCTGATCAACCTGCTGACCAACGCGGTGAAGTTCACGCCCGATGGCGGCCGCGTCACGATCGACGCCGTCGCCGTGGCGCGGTCGGTCCGCGTCACCGTCGCCGATACCGGCATCGGCATGACCGAGCAGGAGATCGCGTTGGCGCTGGAGCCGTTCCGCCAGGCCCGGAAGCTGTCACGGCGGCCGCGCGAGGGTTCGGGGCTGGGCCTGCCGCTGGCCAAGGCGCTGGTCGAGAGCCATGGCGGCATGCTGATGATCGACAGCGAGCCTGGGGTCGGCACCCGCATCACCCTGATGCTGCCGGCCGGCGGCGAGGCCGCGCCGGACGCCGACGCTGTCAATGAAAGGGCCGGCGGCGGGGTGTTCGAGCCCCCGCCGCTCAGCATCGGCCGGCCGGTCAGTCGGCGGCGTTGACCATCGCCTGGAACACGCGCCAGGCGACCTCCACCGTGACGCCGCCCGATCGCGCGCCCGCCGCCAGCATGCCGGCGGTCGGCTTGGTCGGGACCGTGGTGATGCCGGGGTCGCCCATGGCCGTCACCATGTCGAGGGCATAGGTCATCGGGGTCTTCAGCTCGACCACCGTCAGATTATCCGTCATCGCAATGTCGCCCATTTTGGGCATCTCCCCACTGTTAATGCCTCCCAACGGTGCAAGGGGCATGCCAATGGCGGAACCGGGCCGGGCCGATCGCCGAAGACGGATAAGACCTCAGTCACAGGGCTGAATTCGGAATGTTGTTTCAATATAGATCTCGTTTCAGAAATTTATGATTTCCGAGCGTTTCGAACCCGAACTCGCTCTCGCAATTTGCAACGCGCAGCCGCATACGATTCGCATTCTGCAACGCTCATGATCCGCCGGTGGCTGCCTGCGATTGACGGGCGGAGACCGCTTCCCTAGGGTTCGCCCGCCATGACCATCTACAAGATCTGCAGCGCCGCGGAATGGGCGGCGGCCGAGGCCGAAGGCGCCTATCGCGGCTCCGCCGTCGACCACCAGGACGGCTTCATCCATTTCTCGACGGCCGAGCAGGCCGAGGAGACGGCGGCCCGCCACTTCGCCGGCCGGGACGGGCTGGTGCTGGTGGCGGTGGACCCGGCGGCGCTGGGCGACGCGCTGCGCTGGGAGCCGTCGCGCGGCGGTGCGCTGTTCCCGCATCTCTATGCCGAGCTGCCGCTGGCCGCGGTGCGGGGCGTGGCGCCGCTGCCGCTGGTCGACGGCCGCCACGCCTTCCCGCCGCAGCTGTTCCCGACCGTCGCGACGCCGTGAGCCGCCTCTTCGCCCTGGCCGCGCCGGTGCTGAAGGCGCTGCCGCCCGAGACGGCGCACCGGGCCACCATCACCGCGCTGAAGCTCGGCCTCGGGCCCGTCGCCCGCGAGCCCGACGACCCGGTCCTGGCGGTGCGGCTGTGGGGCCGCGACTTCGCCAACCCGATCGGCCTGGCCGCCGGCTTCGACAAGGATGCCGAAGTGGTGGACCCGATGCTGCGGCTGGGCCTCGGCTTCGTCGAGATCGGCAGCGTCACGCCGCGGGCCCAGCCCGGCAACCCGCGGCCGCGGGCCTTCCGGCTGCCGGACCAGCAGGCGCTGATCAACCGCTACGGCTTCAACAACCGCGGCCACGCCGCCGCTGCGGCCCGGCTGGAGGCGCGGTGGCTGACCGGCGCCGCGGCGCCGGGGCTGCTGGGGGTGAATGTCGGCCGCAACAAGGACAGCCGCGACCCGGAGGCGGACTACGCCGCCGGCATCCGCGCCTTCGCCCGGCTGGCCGACTATCTGGTCGTCAACATCTCCTCGCCCAACACGCCCGGTCTGCGGGCGATGCAGAGCCGCGAGCCGCTGCAGCGCCTGCTGGCCGCCGCCACCGCGGCGCGGGCCGACGGCACGGCGCGGCCGCCGATCCTGGTCAAGATCGCCCCCGACCTGACGGCCGAGGACCTGGAGGACGTGGCCGAGGTGGCGCTGGCCGCCGGCATCGACGGGCTGATCGTATCCAACACCACCATCGCCCGCCCGGCGGGGCTGCCGCCCGACCTGGCCGGCGAGCCCGGAGGGCTGAGCGGCAAGCCGCTGATGCAGCCCTCGACCGCGGTGCTGCGGCGGATGGCGAAGCTGGTGGCCGGCCGGCTGCCGCTGGTCGGCGTCGGCGGCGTGGCCAGCGGCGCCGACGCCTATGCCAAGATCCGCGCCGGCGCCAGCCTGGTGCAGCTCTACACCGCGCTGGCCTATCGCGGCCCCGGCCTGGTCGGCGAAATCAAGCGCGACCTGGCCGGCCGGCTGCGCGTCGACGGCTTCCGCTCGGTCGCCGAGGCGGTCGGCGCCGATCTGCGCTAGCGCGGGGAGAGGCAAAGGAAACCGCACCTCGAAGATCTGTAGATGCCCTCGTCACCTTGCAGGAAGGGGACTCAAAGGAGGGGCAGCGCTCAGCTGCTGTCGGGCGAGGCCCCGGCGGCGTCGTCCGCGTCGTCGAGCGGGATGTCGAGGTCGTTCTCGATGTCGAAGCCGAGGGAGCGGCAGAGCCGGACCACGGCGGTGCCGAAGCTTTCGCTGTCGAGCAGCGTCTCGACATCGGGCTCCTGCATCCGGACCGCCAGCCCGGCCCGGATGTCGGCGGCCAGGGCGGGGTCGGCGAGGTCGTCGACGGCCTGCTCGATCCAGGCGGTGACCGCGGCGCGGCGGCGGGCGCGCTCGGCCCGGATCTCCTCCGGGCTGCCGTCCGGCCGGCCCGGGCGCGGCCGGCTGACGCGGTGCGGCGCCCAGCGGTTCCACTTGTCGGCCAGGCCGAGGCCGCAGGCCAGCCCGGCCACGACCGAGCCGACCGGGCGGTCCTCGACCGGGTCCTCGGCGTCGCCATAGAGGTCGGCGAAGGCCTGGGAGACCTGCAGGTCGAGGGCGGCGGCGCGGCCGCGGTCCTCGGCATCGCTCCAGACCAGACGGCCGATCAGGGTCTGGACCTGCTCGCGGTGGCGGGCGCGGCGGGCGTCGCGGCCGCCGTCGCGGAGGGACAGGTCCCGCACGGCGCGGGCGCGCTGGGCCAGGGTCTGGCGCACCAGATGGGCATAGCGGGTGAAGGCGAGCCCGGGGTCTCCGGCCGGGGCGGCCTCGGGCCGACTCTCCGCAGCCTCAGCCTGGGGCTCTGCCGCCTGGGCGGCGAGGGCGCGGGCGCCGGCGGCCTCGGCCAGCTGCATGCCGATCTCGGCCAGGCGCGAGAGCATCTCGCACTGCTGCAGGGCGCAGCCGCGGCCATAGGCCTGGACATCGAAATCGGCGGGGATCTCCTTCATGGAACATATCATGAACGAGCCGCGCAGGCTCGCGCAATGAACATTGTGTTCAGTAGCCGGGCGGAACCGGCGGAGGCTGCGCCATGGGCGCTAGGCGTGAAACAGTTCGCTGACGGACTCTCCGGCGTGGATCCGGCGCATCGCCTCGGCCAGGGCGGGAGCGATGGAGAGGACCACGAGCTTGGGATGGCGGTCGGCCCCGTCCACCGGAATGGTGTTGGTGCAGACGATCTCCAGCACGTCGTCCTGGGCGCCGAGCCGCTCCAGCGCGCCGCCGCAGAAGAGGCCGTGCGTGCAGGCCACGCGGATCGACCGCGCGCCCTGGCGGCGGAGATGGCCCAGCAGCTCCAGCACCGTGCTCCCCTTGGCGATCTCGTCGTCGATGACGATGACGTCCTTGCCGCGCACCTCGCCGATGACGGTGCTGATCTCGACGCGGTCGTTTTCATAGCGCTGCTTGGCGCCCATGGCGACGCCGGCGCCCAGCAGGCGCGCGAAGGCGGACGCTTCCTTCGCATAGCCGAGGTCCGGCGAAACCACGACGGCGTTGGAGAGGTCGTACCGGCGGAAATGGCCGGCGAGCTCACCGAGGGCGTGGAGATGGTCCACCGGCACGCTGAAGAAGCCATGGACCTGGGGCGAGTGCAGGGCGACGGTCAGGACCCGGTCGGCCCCCGCCGCGACCAGCAGATCCGCCACCAGCCGGCCGCCGATCGAGATGCGCGGCGCGTCCTTCTTGTCCGACCGCGCATAGGCGTAGTGCGGCATGACCACGGTGATCCGCGAGGCCGAAGCGCCGCGGGCAGCGTTGATCATCAGGAGCAGCTCGACCAGATGCTCCTGGACCGGAGGGTTGAGCGGCTGGACCAGGAAGACGTCGCGCTCGCGGCAATTCGCCTGCAGCTGGACCTGGAGGCAGTCATTGGCGAAGCGCTGCACCCTGGACGGCAGGAGCGGCACGCCCAGCGCGGCGCAGATCTCCGCCGCCAGGCCGGGATGCGCGGTTCCGGAGAAGACAGCTAGATCCGCCATTGGTCCCCCTGGACGCCCCGGGTCTTCGGAACGGCGCCAAGCTAGAGGCGGCACATGGCCCTGTCCACGGCCGGACGTTGCCCCCGGACGCGCATCGGCGATGCCGGAAAAGCGCAGGCTCGGAGCGGCTCATGACGTTATCCATCAGAACTTGTGGCTGGCCGAGTTCGACGCCCCTGATCGCGATTTTCCCCGGCGGCGATCCACGAGGCGGCGTCGAGATCATGACGCCGACCAGACCGCGGCCCGGCCCATGCGGACCGGACATGATGTTCGCTCATCCGGCGCACACCGGACAACGCTCGAATCCGCAGAATCCGAGGCAGACGAGCCAGTCGAGGGCACAGATTCTGTTATCCAGCCCCGGAAGCCATGTGCGATCGCCGCTCCGGACGGTGCCGGACGGCCCGGCGAGCGCCGCCGCGAATGTCCACTATGCCGAAGTCCAGGATCTCCAAACCTTCGGTGTGCCGAAGGTGCCGGTCCGCATACTGGTCGAACGGGCCCATGATCCTGCATCTGGTTCCGAACACCGGCCGTGAAGCGAAGGGAACCGTCCCTTCGAACGGGATGGCGTTCCCCTGTTCGCAAGAGGTGCATTCATGAAGATCGTCGTCATCGGCGGGACCGGCCTGATCGGCTCGAAGATCGTTGCCGGGCTGACCCGGGAAGGCCATCAGGCCCTCGCGGCTTCGCCGAACACCGGGGTCAACGCCCTGACCGGAGAAGGCTTGTCCGAAGCCCTCGCCGGCGCCGATGTGGTCGTCGACGTCGCCAATTCGCCCTCGTTCGAGCCACAAGCCGTGCTCACCTTCTTCGAGACCGCGGGCCGCAATCTGCTCGCCGCCGAACGCGCAGCTGGAATCCGGCACCACGTGGCGCTCTCCATCGTCGGCACCGATCGGATGCCCGACAACGGCTATTTCCGGGCAAAGGTGGCCCAGGAGGCGCTGATCAAGGCGTCCGGCGTGCCCTACACCATCGTCCGCGCCACCCAGTTCATGGAATTCCTCGGCGCGATTGCCGATTCGAGCGCCGTGGACGGGGCAATCCGCCTTCCCGGCGGCATGTTCCAGCCCATCGCCGCCGATGACGTCGCGGCAGTCCTGGCGGAGACCGCAATCGCCGCGCCGCGGAACGGGACGTTCGATATCGCCGGCCCGGACCGCGCCCCCTTCGATCGCATCATCGCCCAGTACCTCGAAGCCATGGCCGATCCCCGCCCCGTCGTGCAAGACCCCCGGGCGCGCTACTTCGGCGGCACGGTCGAGGAAACGTCGCTGGTGCCGCTCGGCGAGGCGCGGCTCGGCCGCATCTCGCTCGGCACATGGCTGCGCGACCACAGCCCCGCGTGAGACCGACACCCGACCAAGGCAATCCCCATGAAACATCCGGTTATCGCAGCCCTCCTGCTCGTCGCTTCCTCGGGCGCCGTCTTCGCGGACGCTCCGGGCTCCAAGAACGCGAGGGTCACGCTGGTCTATGAGCACGCCCTGCCGGACGTGCCCGGGAAGAGCATCAAAGGCGTGCTCGTCGAATACGGACCGGGCGGCTACTCGCCCGCGCACACCCACCCGAAATCGGCGCTGATCTACGCCACCGTGCTGGAAGGCGCCGTCAAGATGCAGATCAACCAGGGGCCGGTGCGCACATACAAGGCTGGCGAGAACTTCACCGAAATGCCCGGCGACCATCACGGCGTCAGCGCCAATGCCAGCGAGACCGAGCCCTCCAAGCTCCTCGCCGTGTTCGTCGTGAACACCGACGAGACGGAGCTGGTGACTCCGGACCCCAAGTGAGCGTCGTTGAATCCGCCGCGTCGGCGCCGCCGGTTCACCGCCCGCCGGTCCCCAGGTCATCGGAATGCCCGGCCTTCACGCGGGGCCATTGGACGATGGGACGGTCGCCGACACGATAGTAGTGCTCGCCCTCCCACCGGGGCCAGCCGGCCGGCGAGTCCTCCCACGGCTCCTGCCGCCCATAGACCGTGAGGTCGAGCAGGGCGTAGCTGTTCCCCATCACCTCGACGCCGCGCTGCGTCGTCCAGTAGGTCTCGAACACATCGGAGCCCTGCCGCAGGTAGCAGACGATGTGCATCATGCCCACCCTGCGGCCGACCAGGAGCGTCTCGAGCGAGCCCCGGTCGGCCGCGTACCAGGGCATCTCCCAGCCCATGAAGTCGCGGTACCGGGCGCTCTCTTCGTACGGGCCCTGGCAGATCGTGGCGTAGGTGACGCCGCGGGACTGCAGGAAGGACAGCTCGCGGACCTGCGCCGTGTAGAGGGAGCAGCCCTCGCACTGCTCCGCCGCCGGGCGGCCGGCGTGCCACATGAAGTAGTAGGCGATGAGGATCCGGCGTCCCTCGAACGCGTCCAGCAGCGTCACCGGGCCATGGTCGCCGATGAGCGGCGTGGCGCCGTCCACCTCGACCATGGGCAGTCGCCGGCGGGCGGCCGCAAGGGCATCGCCTTCCCTCGTATGAGCCTTCTCTCGAACCCGCAGGGCGTCCAGCTCCGCCTGGAAGGTGCCGCGGTCGACGATCCTGGGCGCGGCAGGGTGCTTTCGTTTGGCGTCTTTCATCGTCTCGTTCTCCCTTTCTCGACCTGGCAGGTCGCGGAGAAAGAGCTAGCGCCGGACATCGAAACGGTGAGAGTGACAAGTCTGGCGGGATTCGATGCGCCCCCCTCGCTGCCGCTGCTCAGACCGCCCGAACTTCGGCGAGCCGCCTGATCGAATATTCGTCGTCCCAGCAGACGGCGGCCTCCCACGCGGCCGACGCCTGGGCGGCGATGTCATGGGCGTCGCCGTCGAGGCCGGCGGCGTTGTAGGGCAGCACCAGGTCGAGGTCGGGGACGTCGACATGCGACTCGTCCCAGTCGATCAGCGCGACCCGATCCGCGGTCATGCGGATGTTGCGCGGATTGGGGTCGCCGTGGACGACGCATGTCCGGCGTCCGACGAGTCTCGCCCACGCCGCCCGGCACCGGGCAACGCCCTCCGGCGGCATCGCGCCGAGGTCGATCTTCGTCCCGGTATCGGCGTGCAGGAGGTCGGTCGACGATCGCCAGCCCGGGCGCTGCGGCCAGCCCTGCGTCAACCGATGCAGCCGGCGGAGCGTGTCGGCCACGCGACGCCAGTCAGCCTCCGTCTCGGGCGGTCCGCCCTCCACATATGTCATCACCACCAGGCCGTCCGCGAACAGCCGGCCGGCCGTCGTCGGGATCGGCACCGGCACGGCCAGACCTGCACGGTCGAGATGCTGGAGGAGCCCGGTCTCCCACGCGAGATCGGCGTCGCTCCTGGTGCCGAGACGACCGACCGCGAGGTGCCCGCGGACGCGCACGCTCCACACGTCGTTGGCGACCCCGCCGGCGAGCCGTTCGATGCGGGCGACATCTTCACCCCACTGCCCGAGCGCTTCCCATCCCATTGCGACGCCTTCGACCAACCCGACCGGCGCCCAGCTCTAACTTGAACGCAAGCCCGGAACAATGACCCGGCCTCGCGTCACTCCGCTTCAGCCGCCCGGCCGGTAGCGCAGGCCGTCGAGCACCAGCCGCAGCAATCGACCGGCACGCTGGCGCCAGTCGGGCTGGCCCGCGATCGACCAGATGCCGGCCGCCGCCGCCAGCAGCACGTCGTCGGGGTCGGCATCGCCCCGGATTGCCCCGGCCTTGGCGGCGGCGTCGAGCAGCAGCGCCATCGCCTGCCGGATCCGCGCCTTGGTCCGGGCCATGCCTTCAGAATCGGACTCCCGCGCCCGGGTCAGCACCTCGGCCATGCCGCGCTTGGCCGCGACCATCGCGGCATAGCGGTCCATCCAGTCGACCAGCGCCTCCTCCGGCGGCAGCCGGCGCAGCAGCGTCTCGGCGGCCTCGCACAGCCGGTCGACCTCGTTGCGGTACACGGCTTCCACCAGCGCCTCGCGGGTCGGGAAGTGGCGGTAGAGCGTGCCGATGCCGACCCCGGCCCGGGCCGCCACCGCCGACAGCGTGACCTCGCCCTCGACCGCGCCGAACAGCTCCGCCGCCGCAGCCAGCAGCCGCTCGCGGTTGCGCCGGGCATCGGCGCGCCCGCCACCCGTCTCCTGCCCGTCCGCCGCCGTCACGCTCGTCTCCATCCAGCCGCCGCCATCATGCACCATTCACGGCGCTGGTTGAAAACGGAGGATCCTCCGCTTAGATCAGGAAAACGGAGGATCCTCCGCTTCAATCCCGACGAGGACACTATGGCAGGCAAGGTCTGGTTCATCACCGGCACGTCGAAGGGGCTCGGCCGGGCCTGGGCGGAGGCGGCGCTGGCGCGCGGCGACCAGATCGCGGCGACGGCCCGCGACATCTCCAGCCTCTGCGGCCTGGTGCACGAATACGGCGCCCAGGTGGCGCCGATCCGGCTGGACGTGACCGACCGCGCCGCGGTGTTCGCGGCGGTGGCCACGGCGCAGGAGCGGTTCGGCCGGCTGGACGTGGTGGTCAACAACGCCGGCTACGGCCTGCTCGGCGCGGTCGAGGAGGTCAGCGAGGCGCAGGCCCGGGCGCAGATCGAGACCAACCTGTTCGGCGCGCTGTGGGTGACCCAGGCGGCGCTGCCGATCCTGCGGGCCCAGGGGTCGGGCCACATCATCCAGGTGTCCTCGGTCGGCGGCGTCAACGCCTTCCCGATGCTGGGCCTGTACCATGCCTCGAAATGGGCGCTGGAGGGGCTGAGCCAGGCGCTGCAGGGCGAGCTGGCCGGCACCGGCGTCAAGGTCACGCTGGTCGAGCCCGGCGGCTACGCCACCGAATGGAAGGGCGGGTCGATGGTGCATGCCGAGCCGATCGCCGCCTATGACGAGATCCGCGCCGGGCGGCTGGCGCGGTGGCGCGACGCCGAATTCGCCGATCCGGGCGCGAGCGGCGCAGCCATCCTGCGCGTGGTCGACGCCGCCGAGCCGCCGCTGCGGGTGTTCTTCGGCCCGAACAACCTGGAGATGACGCGGGCCGAATACCAGAAGCGGCTTGCCGGCTGGGAGCAGTGGCAGGATGTCGCCGCGCTGGCGGTGGGCCGCTGACCGAAGCCGGGCGGGCACCGCCCGCCCGGGCATTGGCGTCGCGGGGTAGTGCTGATAGGATTTCGGACCTGGACAGGCGATAGGGGCGGCTGGTCCATGCAATCCCGCGACGTGGAGCGGTTTTCCGACCTGATCGGACAGATCTACGACTGCGCCATCGATTCGGCGCTGTGGCCGGAGACGATCGGCGCGATCTGCGACGCCACGCGCTGCTGGGCCGGGTCGATCGTCGTCAGCACCTTCGAGCCGCCGGCGCTGCGGCTGGTCAAGAGCTGGAACTTCGACGACCAGATCCTGGCTTGCCTGCCGAGCTTCGCCGCCGAGAGCGCCCAGGTCTGGCAGAGCCTGCCCGACTATTGGACGCGTGACCTGGACCGGCCCGGCTCGTCCATGCGCGAGGCGCCAGAGACCTACGGCGAATCGAGCTGGGCCCAGGATCTCATGATCCCGCGCGGCATCGTCGATTCGATGCATCTGATGCTGATCCGCGAGGCGGACCGGGTCGCCGACCTGGCCCTGTACCGCCACCAGGATCACGGCCCGGTGACCGACCAGGATCTCGGCCTGCTGCGGCTGCTGGCGCCGCATATCCGACGATCGGTCACGATCGGCGACGTGATCGAGATGAAGAACCTGGAACGGCAGGCGCTGCACGCGACGCTCGACAGCGTGGCCGCCGGCATCGTCGTGGTCGGCGCCGAAGGCCGGATCCTGCACGCCAACGACATGGCCCGCGCCATGCTCGAGGCGGGCACCCCCGTGATCTCGGTCCGCGGCCGGCTGACCGCGCTGAACCCGGACTCCAACCGAGAGCTGCAGCAGGCGATCGCCGTCGCCCAGGCCGATGAGAGCCGGATCGGCGCGATTGGCATCGGCGTCCCCCTGGTGGGCGAGGACCTGGTCCCGGCCACCGCCCATGTCCTGCCCCTGGCGCGCGGCCAGCTGCGCACCCGCCTGGTGCCGCAGGCCGCCGCCGCCGTCTTTATCGCCGCCGCGGGCACGCCGCTGCGGCTGGACCTCGACACCGTGGCCCGGATCTACGACCTGACCCCGGCGGAGACGCGGCAGCTGCATCGCCTGGTCACCGGCGACAGCGTGGCCGAGGCGGCAGAGGCGCTGGGCGTGAGCCAGGCGACCACGCGGACGCACCGCCAGCACATCTTCGCCAAGATGGGTGTGTCCCGGCGCGGGGAGCTGGTGGCCCTGGTCACGCGGCTGATCCCGCCGGCGACGAAGGCGGACACGCCCGCGCGGAAGGGGCGCTAGCCCCCGGCTAGGCGCTGCTGATAGACGGCGAGATGGGTGGCGGCCAGGGCCAGGAGCGGCGTGTCGATCCCCGCAGCCTGGCCGCGGGCCAGCAGGTCGCCGATGATCTGGTCGGCCTCGACCGGCCCGCCCTGCTGCAGGTCGCGGTACATCGACGAGGTGCGGCCGGCGCCCGGCTCGGTCAGGAAGGCCCGGGTGCTGGCCAGGAAGGCGCTGCCGGGCGGGGTCCCGACCGCGCTGACCACCGCGACCACCTCGTCGAGGAAGCGGCCGGCGAAATCGGCCCCGCCGGGCGCGGCCACCACCTCGCCGGTGCTGCCGCGCATCAGGCAGGTGATGCCGCCCAGCGCCGCCAGCATCACCCATTTCTCCCACATCTCGCGCTCGATCCCGGTCGTCAGGCGGGCGTCGAAGCCGGCGCCGCGCAGCACCGAGTCGAGCCGGTCGGTGCGGGCCGAGAGCGTGCCGTCACGCTCGCCATAGGCGAGCTCGTGGAAGCCGGCGAGCTGCACGATCCGGCCCTCCGCGTCGACCGTGCCGGCGATCTTGCAGACGCCGCCGAGCACCGAAGCAGAGCCGAAGCGGGCCGACAGCAGATCCATGTGCCGCATGCCGTTCAGGAGCGGCAGGATCATGGTCTCCGGCCCCACCGCGGGGGCGAAGTCGGCCATCGCCCCGGCCAGGCCATAGGCCTTCACCGCCAGCAGCACGACGTCATAGGGGCCGTCGACCGCATCGGCGGTGACCAGCCGCGGCGCCCGGGCGACGTCGCCATGCGGGCTGACGATGCGCAGGCCGTCGGCCCGCGGCGCGGCGGCGCGGGCGGGCCGCACCAGGAAGGGCACGTCGCGGCCGGCCCGGGCCAGCCGGCCGCCGAAATACCCGCCCGGCGCGCCGGCGCCGACAACCAACATACGCATCGCTTGCTCCGTTCTGCCCGTCGCGCCCCATCCCGGCCAAGCTGGGGTCCGCCCCGCCGGATGTAAAGGCGCTGCCTGGGCTGCGAATTGCGGGGGTGGACGCCTGTCCCTTCGGGTGCAATGACTCGATGCTCGTCAGCCGGCCGGCCATGCCGCCCTCGGCACGACGCCATCTTTTCGGCCCAAGGGGAGCTCACCGGTCCATGGACACGCGCGGCATCAACGACATCGGCGCCTCGATCGATGCGGCGGTCGAAGCCATCGCCCCCGGGCTGGTCGAGGTGCGGCGCGACATCCATGCCCATCCCGAGATCGGCTTCGAGGGGCAGCGCACCGCCGGTGTGGTGGCGGCGGAGCTCGACAGGCTCGGCATCCCCTACCGCACCGGGATCGGCCGCACCGGCATCGTCGCCGAGATCGAGGGCGGCGCCCCCGGCCCGTGCCTGCTGATCCGCGCCGACATGGACGCGCTGCCGATCCAGGAGATGACCGGCCTGCCCTTCGCCAGCACCGTGCCGGGCAAGATGCACGCCTGCGGCCACGACATCCACACCGCGACGCTGATCGGCGTCGGCGCCGTGTTGAAGGACCTGGCGCCGCGGCTGCGCGGGTCGGTGCGCTTGGTGTTCCAGCCGGCCGAGGAAACGCCGGAGAGCGGTGCTGCCGCGATGATCGTGGACGGCGCGGCGGACGGCGCCGACATGGCACTGGCCTTCCACAACAGCCCGACCATGCCGGTCGGCCAGTTCGGCTACCTCCGCGGCGCCAGCACCGCCTCGGCCGACACCTTCGACATCACCGTGCGCGGCCGGTCCGGCCATGCGGCACGGCCGCAGGACGCGGCCGACCCGATCGTCGCCGCGGCCTATCTGGTGACCCAGCTGCAGACCGTGGTGTCGCGCACCATCGACCCGGCCCAGGGCGCCGTGGTGACGGTCGGCAGCATCGCCGGCGGCGCCACCCACAACATCATCCCCGACAGCTGCACCCTGCGCGGCACGGTGCGCGCCCGGTCGCCCGAGGCGCGGACGGCGGCGGAGGCGGCGATCCGCCGGATCGTCCAGGGCATCGAGCTGACCCAGGGCGTGACCTGCGACCTCGACTACCAGCTGGGCGTGCCGCCGCTGATGAACGACAACCGCGTGCTGGAGGCGTCGGTCGCCGCGGTGCGGGCGCAGTTCGGCGACGTGGTGCACGAGACCGCGCCCGGCTTCGGCGCCGAGGATTTCGCCTTCTTCTCCGAGCGCGTGCCGTCCTTCCATCTGCGGGTCGGCGCCGGCCAGCCGGAACGCAACGACCACCTGCACAACTCCGACTACCAGCCCGACGAGCGCTGCATCGGCCTGGGCGCCGCCGCCCTGGTCCGCAGCGCGGTCGAATTGTTGTCCTGATCAGGCAACGGCCTCGGCCACCGCGAAGCTGTCCTCGAGCAGCCGGAAGCGGGAGATCAGACCATCGCGCACGGCGACGTCGATGGTGAAGTCGCTGCGCATGATCCGCCCGGTGCGCTTCGCCCGCGATTCCAGCGCGCCGGCGGCGAAGGCGCGGTCGCCCTCGGCGGCGATGGCGGTGACGTCGAAGCGGATCGGCTCGATCCCCTCCCACAGGGCGCGGACGAAATCGGCGACGCCCGCCCGGCCGCTGCGGCGCCCGATCCAGGGCACGCGGTCGACCGCGCCGGGGATATCCCAGTCGGCGTCCTCGGTGAACAGCGAGGCCACCGCCTCCGGCGACGCGTCCGAGCGCATCGCCGCGATGTAGCGCTCGAGCGCCCCCCGGGCCGTGCCGCCGGCCGCCGCATCGCCGCGCAGGATGCGGATGCGGTCGCGGTCGGCGCTGGTGAAGTCCGGGTCGACATAGATGTGGACGCTGCGGATCAGCGTGCCGTCGAAGTCGAACACGTCGCAGAACCGGCCCTGCGACACCACCCCGTCCGGCCAGCGCAGCCCGGCGCGGGTGACGCCGCCTTCCTTGCCTTCGACCACGACGGTGTCGCCGGCGACGATTTTGCGCAGCCCGGGGATGTCGTGCTGCAGGCTCTCCAGCTCGGCCGCCAGCCGGGCGGCGAATTCGGCCACCGCCGCCTTGCCGCGGGCCAGGCCGAATTTCGGGAAGAACAGCTCCACATCCTCGGTAAACAGGTCGAGCCAGGCCGGGTCGCGGTCGTCCGCCCGGCGGAAATAGGCGTCGATCACCTTCAGCCGGGCATCGGTCAGGTCGGGGCCGGTCGTCATCGCGGATCTCCGAATTCTATAATTTAAGCTACAGAAATGCTGTCGGCTTGCGCGGCGGTGGTCAAGGGAATTATGTAAGTTCAGCTACAGAAAGGAGCAGCGATGGCGACGCGGGGCCGGCCGCGCAGCTTCGACCGCGACGCGGCGTTGCGGCGGGCGATCGAGGTGTTCTGGGCCAAGGGCTACGAGGGAGCGCAGCTGGTCGACCTGACCGCGGCGATGGGCATCAACCCGCCCAGCTTCTACGCCGCCTTCGGCTCGAAGGAGGCGTTGTTCCGGGAGGCGCTCGACCAGTACCTGGCGACCGACGGCGCCGGCAGCATGCAGGCGCTGGAGACGGGCGCGACCGCGCGCGAGTCGATCCTCGGCATGCTGACGGCGAGCGCCGGCATCGCCCTGGCCTCGCCCGGGGCCCGCGGCTGCATGCTGATCCTGGGCCTGGTCAACGGCCTGCCGGAGAACGATGGGCTGCGCCTCCATCTCGCCGGGCTGCGGCGCGAGACCATCGAGCGGATCCGCCGGCGGCTGCGGCGCGGCGTCGAGGACGGCGACCTGCCGGCCGGGACCGACATCGACGGCCTCGCCACCTTCTTCGGCACGGTGATGCAGGGCCTGTCGCTGCAGGCCCGCGACGGCGCGTCCCGCGAGGAGCTGACGGCCGCAGCCCTGGCCGCGGCGAAGGTCCTGGATTGAGCAGGGATCTCGCCAAAGGGCCCGATTTCCGTCACCTTTCTCGGGTGGATTGCAGGAGGCGAGTCGCGCGGCCGCGGCCGCGACCCCCGGAGTGAGGAACAGGCACCGATGATCGAGGCGATGAACCTCGCCATTCTCGTCGCGGCGGGACTCATTGCGCTCAGCGTCTTCACCAGCCTGATCTCCTTCCGGGTCGGCGCCCCCCTGCTGCTGGTGTTCCTCGCGGTCGGCCTCGGCGCCGGCGAGGACGGCATCGGCGGGATCCATTTCGACGATGCGCCCGCGGCCTATTTCATCGGCAGCGTCGCCCTGGCCCTGATCCTGTTCGACAGCGGCTTCGAGACGCGGCTGCAGAGCCTGCGCGCAGCCGCCGCCCCGGCCCTGACCCTGGCCACGGCCGGGGTGCTGATCACCACCGGCCTGGTCGCCGTCGCCGCCCGCCAGGCCTTCGGCTTCGGCTGGTACGAATCGCTGCTGACCGGCGCCATCGTCAGCTCGACCGACGCGGCCGCGGTGTTCTTCCTGCTGCGGGTCGGCGGCATCACCCTGCGCGACCGCATGCGCTCGACCCTCGAGATCGAATCCGGCAGCAACGACCCGATCGCGATCTTCCTGACGCTGGCGCTGGTCGAGGCGGCGCGCCTGGGCACCGGGGCGGAGACCCTGACCTGGTCGCTGGCCACGGCCTTCGCGCTGCAGGCCAGCATCGGCATCGTCTTCGGCCTGGCCGGCGGCTTCCTGATCGTGCGGGTGATCAACCGGGTCAGCCTCGACCCCGGCCTGTACCCGGTGATCGTGCTGAGCCTCGCCCTGCTGATCTTCGCCGCCACCGGCATGCTGGAGGGATCAGGCTTCGTCGCCGTCTACGTCGCCGGCCTGGTCGCCGGCAACGCCACGCTGCGGGCCGCCGCCCTGATCCGGCGGTTCCAGAGCGGCATGACCTGGCTGGCGCAGATCGGCATGTTCCTGCCCCTCGGCCTGCTGGCCACGCCGTCGCAGTTCCCCGCCGTGGCCCTGCCGGCACTGGCCGTGGCCCTGGCGCTGACCTTCGTGGCCCGGCCGATCGCGGTGTGGCTGTGCCTGCTGCCCTACGGCTTCTCGCGCAACGAGACCACCTTCGTCGCCTGGGTGGGCTTGCGCGGCGCGGTGTCGATCCTGCTGGCCATCCTGCCGCTGATCGCGCAGCTGCCGGACGGGCGGACGATGTTCAACGGCGTCTTCCTGGTGGTGATCGTCTCGCTGCTGCTGCAGGGCTGGACCATCCGGCCGCTGGCCAAGTGGCTGGGCCTGATCGTGCCGCCGCGGATCGGCCCGGTCGACCGCGTGGAGCTGGAGCTGCCGGGCCGCGCCAACCACGAGCTGGTGGTGTACCGCATCGCGGCGCAGAGCCCGGTGGCACGCGGCGAGCGCATCCCGCGCTGGGCCCGGCCGGCGCTGATCGTGCGCGACGGCCAGTCGGTCGACATCCACCATGCCGGCCGGCTGCAGACCGGCGACCAGGTCTATATCTTCACCCCGCCGCAGCAGGTGCGCCTGCTGGACCGGCTGTTCGCCACCCCGGCCCGGCTGGCCGAGGACGACCGCGACTTCTTCGGCGACTTCACCCTGCACGCCGAGGCGCCGCTGGCCGAAGTGGCGGAGAGCTACGGCTTCGCCCTGCCCGACCCGGCCGAGACCCGGACGATCGGCGCCTTCCTGCAGGACGGCTTCGGCGGCCGGGTCGAGGTCGGCGACCGGCTGCCGGTGGGCGGGGTCGAGCTGATCGTCCGCGCCGTCGACGACGAGAACGAGGTGACCGAGGTCGGGCTGGCGCTGGAGCCGAGCCGCGGCGCCCAGCCGAAGCTGCCGGTGTTCCAGAACCTGTCGGAGATCGCCGCCTGGGTCCGCGGCCGGCTGCGCGAGCGCCGCGCCCGGCGGTCGCCGCCGGCGGCCCCGGTGACGGAGCCGCCCCCGGCGGACGAGACGGCGCCGGCCGGCCGGCCCGAATAGCGCGTCGCCGGTTCCGGCCCTGCCATCGATCCGCTACTGTCGGCGGCGACAGGGACCAAGCGGGGACGCGATGCTGACGATCTATTCCGAGGACCATCGGCTGCAGCACGGCAAGGTGGAGCTGACCGGCGGCCATTTCATCCCGGTGGTGGAGAAGCCCGAGCGGGCCGAGACCATCCTGGCGCGGATCAAGGCCGTCGGCCTGGGCGAGGTGCGGGCGCCGGAGCGCTTCGGCACCGACCCGATCGCCCGGGTGCACGACCGCGGCTTCATCCGCTTCCTGGAGACCGCCTGGGACGAATGGGTCGCCGAGCACGGCGAGATCGACGCGCTGCCGACCAACTGGGCGGTGCGCAACATGCGCCAGGTCGTGCCCAGCTCGATCGACGGCCGCCTCGGCTACTACGCCAGCGACTGCGGCACCCCGATCACCGCCGGCACCTGGCGCGCGGCGCTGAGCTCGGTCGACGTCGCCCTGACCGGGGCGAAACTGGTGGCGGCCGACGGCAGGCCGGTGTTCTCGCTGTGCCGGCCGCCCGGGCACCACGCCTCGACCGACGTCTATTGCGGCTACTGCTTCTTCAACAACGCCGCGGTGGCGGCGCAGTGGTTCCGCGACAACGGCGCCGCCCGGGTGGCGGTGCTGGACATCGACTACCACCACGGCAACGGCACGCAGGAGATCTTCTGGCGCCGCGACGACGTGCTGTTCGTGTCGCTGCACGCCGACCCGAATGTCGAATACCCCTACTATCTCGGCTATGCCGAGGAGCGCGGCGAGGGCCCCGGCGAGGGCTACACCCTGAACCTGCCGATGCCGTTCGGCACGACCTGGGACCGCTACCGCGAGGCGCTGGACGCCGCCCTGGCGCGGATCCGCGACTACGGCCCGGACGCGGTGGTGCTGTCCTTCGGCGCCGACACCTTCCAGGAGGACCCGATCTCGCGCTTCAAGCTGAACAGCGACGACTTCACCCGCATGGGCGAGATCCTGGGCCGCGGCCTGGGCGTGCCGACCCTGACGGTGATGGAGGGCGGCTACGCCGTCGACGCGCTGGGCGTCAACGTCGCCAACCTGCTGCAGGCGCTGGAGGGAGCCGCCCGCTAGGGCCGTTCGGCCAAGGCCTTGGCGTAGTTCGCCAGCGACCGGTTGTAGCGCGGCAGGTGGCGGGCCAGGGCGGCGAGGGCCAGCGCCGCCGCCTCCCGCTCGCGCCCGGTGTCGGCCAGCGCCAGGGCCAGGAAGGCGGCGACCGCATCGTCGAGCTCGTCGGAGCCGGCGTCGCGCTCGGCGGCCAGCAGCGCCACGCCCTCATCCGCCCGGCCCAGGTTGCGCAGCGTGCTGGCCAGCTGAATCACGGCACGGCGGCGGCGCAGGCCGGTCAGGCCGGCCGCCAGGGCCTGGCGGTACAGCTCCTCCGCCCGCGCCTCATGGCCGGTCGAATCATGCGCCGAAGCGCGTTCGAACAGCGCGGCCGCATCGCCCGGCGGGCGTTCGGCAGCCAGGGCCTCGACCCGGGCCAGGAAACCGGCCGGGTCGAGGGAGTCGAAGGCGGCCCAGAGATCCGCCATCCGCTGCTCCCAGCCGAGTTCGCCGCTCATCACGCCTCCGGGTCGCGCTGGGCCGGGATGTCGATGGTGAAGCGGCTTCCGGCAGGCCCGCTGTCGATCTCGATGGCGGCGTCGAGCTGGCGCACCTGGGCCTGCAGCACCATCATGCCGAGGCCGCTGCCGTTCGCCGGCATCTTGCCCTCCGGCAGGCCGACGCCGTTGTCGGCCACCTCGAGCCGCCAGCCGTCCTCCGCCCGCGGCTGGAACCGGATCTCCACCCGCCCCTCGCGGCGGTCGGGAAAGGCGTATTTCACCGCATTGGTGACCAGCTCGTTGACGATCAGCCCGATCGGCACGATCCGCGACGGCGGCAGCTCGGCCGGCGCCGCCTCGACCAGGATCGAGATGCCGCCGTTCTCCGGCAGGAGGGCCCGCGACAGGTCCTCGCACAGCCCGGTCAGGTAGTCCTTCACCTCGACCCGGTCGACCGAGACATTGGCGTAGAGCCGGCGGTGGACAATGGCCAGCGCCTGGATCCGATCGTTCGCCTCGGCCAGGGCGTGCTTCGCCTCCGGAGTCTGCGCCCGGCGAGCCTGCAGCCCGAACAGGCTGGACAGCAGCTGGAAGCTGTTCATCACCCGGTGGTTGATCTCGCGCAGCAGCAGGTCCTTCTGCTTCAGGTTCTCCTCGATCTTGTCGGCCATGGCGTCGAAGGCGGTGGCCAGGCGGCCGAATTCATCGCGTCCGTGGCGCAGCCGGACGCGGGCGTCGAGCCGGCCGCGCTGCCAGTCGCGGGTGGCGGCCAGGAGCCGGTCGATCGGCCGCAGCAGGAACAGCCGGCCGCCGATGCCGGCGGCGGCGAGCGAGACCAGGAGGCCAGCGACGATCAGGGCGATGCCGCGCTGGGTCGCGGCGTTGATGGTGGCGAAGGCCGCCGCCTGGTCGATGCCGACCAGCACGAACAGGTCCAGCTCCTCCGACCGCATCGGCACGTAGCCGTAGATGCGCCTGGTGTCGTCGATCGCGCCGCTGCTGACCGACCCGGCCTGCGGCGACGCCAGGAGGTCGAGGAACTTGTTCGGCAGTTGCTTGCCCACCCAGGGCCCGTCCGGCCCGGGCAGGCGCGACATCACCACCCCGGCGCGATCGGTGATCATGATCACCGCGTTGCGCGATTCGGTGTCGATGTTGATCGCCGCGGCCATGGCGTCGACGCTGAGCGCCGCCACCACGGCGCCCTGGAAGCTGTCGCCGTCGAAGATCGGATAGGCGACGTGCAGCACCTTCTCGCCGACCGCGTCGGTGGTGGCGAAGCCGCCGACGGCGAAGCCGCGGATCTCCCGCGCGCGCTGGAAGAAGCCCTGATGGCCGACCGAGGTCGAGATCGCGGCGGTGTGGTTGGCACCGCACAGGAGGTTGCCCTCGGCGTCGACCACGGCGATGGCGTTCAGGCTCGGCACCTCCGACCGCAGATCGTCCACCACCTCGGTGCAGCGGCCGCCCTGGCCCTCGCGGATCGCCGGCACCCGGGCCATGGCCGCGAGCAGCTGGCGGACCCCGTCGACGATGCGGAACTGCGCCCCGGCGGCGACGTTGGCCAGGCGGATCGCGTCGTCCTGGATCTCGTTGGTGCGGGCGATGCGCAGCGCGTACTCGTTGTAGCCCTGCAGCGCGATGCCGGGCACGACGGCGAGGGCGACCAGCAGGAACAGGCGCGACAACAGGTTCATCGCGACGGCGGCCGGCGGCGGTGGGAGGCGGCGTCGGCCGGAATCCTCGAGCGCATATCCTGTCCCGACGTCATCGGTCCCATCCTGAAGCGAGCCCCGCGCGATTCCAACCCGCAGCTGCGGCGCCGGGACGGCCCGACAGCCTGCGGCCGGGTTCTACGACAGCAGCCTTGGAAAAGCCATCACCGGGCCGCAAAGTGGTCACCGCCGGCCATGGGAACAAACCGTCGCACGGCCCGTTTTTCAACGGTGAAGTGCCCGGCTGCAACCGGCGCTTGAGCATGGAGACGAAGACGATGTTGAAACCCACCATGATCGTGCTCGCGGCCGCGCTGGCGCTTGCGGCGTGCGGTCGTGATACGGGCGGCCGGGCCCTCTCCGGCGGCCTGATCGGCGCGGGCGCGGGCGCCGGCATCTCGGCGCTGACCGGCGGCAACGCCGCCACGGGCGCGCTGATCGGCGGCGCCGTGGGCGCGGTCGGTGGCGCGGCGACGAGCTGCCGGACCATCAATCTGGGCGGCCGCTGCTGATTTCCGGGCCGACGGACGATACGAGGCGCCGCAGGTTCCGGCGCCTCGTTTAAGGTTATATGATCGGGGACAGAGTCGCCTCTGTCCTCGTTTGCTTTTCGGGGTGCGCCCACCCACGCCATCAGGGGCCTGCGCAATCAACGGAGCGAGGAACGGACATGGCCACGCGGAACCTGGATCAGGAGCTTGATACGCTGCGCGCCGATCTCGGCAAGATCCGTGAGGACATCGCGGCGCTGACCCGCACCCTGGGCGACGCCGCCGCGGCCGAGGTCAAGGCCGGCGGCGCCCGGCTGAACGAGGCGGCCCACGCCGCCAAGGAGCGCGCCCAGCGCCTCGCCGACAGCGCCCGCGCCCAGGGCGAGGAGGGGATCGCCGCGCTGGAGCACCGGATCGAGCAGAACCCCATCACCAGCGTCCTCGTCGCCTTCGGCGTCGGCCTCGTCATCGGCAAGCTGCTGGACCGCTGAGGCCGGCGTGAAGACGGACCTCGGCGCCGCCCTGCTGGGTGCCCTCGCCGCCCGCCAGCGTCTCCGGCTCGGCCAGGCGCTGCGCCGGGCCTGCATCGCGGCCGCGCTGTTCGCGGTCGCTCTCGTCCTGGCGGTGATCGCGCTGGTCCTGCTGGCCTGGTCCGGCTTCTACCTGCTGCTGCCGAGGCTGGGGCCGGCCGGCGCCGCGCTGGTGGTCGGGCTGGTCGTGCTCGGCCTCGCCGCCGTCGTCGCCCTGATCGGCGTTCTCGCCGGCCGCCGCCCGCGCCGCCGCCCCGCCCCCGCCTCGACCGCCGGAGCCGGGCTGGACGGCATCGCCGCCGGCCTCGGCCTGTCCGCCGCCAAGGCGGCGCCGAAGGCCGCCCTGGCGGCGCTGGTGATCGGCATCGCGGTCGGGGCCCTGCCACTGCTGGGGAGTGGCCGCAAGCGGGATTGATACCGCTGCAGCGTGTTGCCCCATGACCGCCGCTGCGTTTCGTCTATAATCCCGCCTCCTGCCGTCGTTGGGGGCCCCAGCCCAGGGCGGGGAGACGGCAGGGTCCGGTATTCCCAGAACAACAAAGGTCCAGACATGATCGACAGACGGACGGTGCTGACCGCGGGCGCCATGGCGACGGCTTCGCTGCTGCTGGCGGGGCTGACGCGACCGGCCTCGGCCCAGGCCGACGGGGCCGCGGACTTCATCGACGGCATGGCCAAGCGGGCGATCGGCATCCTCCAGGCCGGCGGCGCCGCGACGGCGCAGGGCAAGGCCGAGTTCACCCGGATCCTGAACCAGGGCTTCGACCTGCCGACCATCGGCCGCTTCGTGCTGGGCCGCTACTGGAACAGCGCCACCCCGCAGCAGCAGCAGGAATATATGGACCTGTTCGAGCGGATGATCGTCGAGACCTATTCCCGGCGGTTCCAGAACTACCAGGGCGAGACCCTGGTGGTGAAGGGCACCCGCGCGGTCGGCGGCAGCGACACCCTGGTCGCGACCGAGATCCGGCAGAAGGACGGGCCGCCGATCCAGGTCGACTGGCGGGTGCGCCCGGCCGGTGGCGGCTACAAGGGGGGGGGCGTCCTCGTCGCCCCGGTCAGCATGAGCGTGACCCAGCGCGACGAGTTCGCCTCGGTGATCGCCCCGAACGGCGGCAGCCTCGACGGGCTGCTGCAGGCGGTGCGCCAGCGGGCCGGCGGCTGATCCGCCGGAACCCTGACCGGGGATGATGCCATGGCGGTGGCGGACGGCGGCAGGGACGTCGCGGAGTGGCTGGTCGCCGAGGGCCGGCTGCTGACCGACCCGGTGGCGCTGGTCGACGCGTTCTGCCGCCGCCTGATCGCCGCCGGCGTGCCGCTGCAGCGGGTGCGGATCGGCCAGAGCATCACCCACCCGCTGCTGAGCGCCTGGGGCGTGGTATGGACCGCGGCCAAGGGCGGCGAGGAATACGTCATCGACCGCAAGGTGCTGGCGACCAGCACCTTCGTCGGCAGCCCGTTCGAGGCGGTGATCCGCAGCCGCCGGCCGCTGCGCCGCCGCCTGGACGGGCTGGGCCCGGACGACCACGGCGTGTTCCATGAGCTGGCGGCGGCCGGCGGCACCGACTACGTCGCCGTGCCGATCGTCTACGGCAACGACACGGTGCAGGTGGCGAGCTTCGTCACCGACCGGCCGGGCGGCTTCGGCGACGACGAGGCGGCGCTGCTGGAGCGGCTGCGCCATCCGCTGGCGGCGGCGCTGGAGCCGACCGCGATGCGCCGCTCCGCCGCCAGCCTGCTGCGCACCTATCTGGGCGTCGGCCCGGCCGACCGGGTGGCGGAAGGCGCGATCCGCCGCGGCGACGTCGTCGCCGTCGAGGCGGCGATCCTGTTCGTCGACATGCGCGGCTTCACCGCCCTGTCCGAGCGCCTGACCTCGGCCGCCGTGCTGGCGGTGCTGGACCGCTATTTCGAGACCGTCGCCCAGGCCATCGTGGACCGCGACGGCGACGTGCTGAAATTCCTCGGCGACGGCGTGCTGGCGATCTTTCCGGTCGAGCAGGCCGGGAGCGCGCAGGCCGCCTGCGACGCCGCGGTCGGCGCGGTGCGGGCGATCCGTGACGGCCTGGCCACCGGGCCCGACCCCGTGGCCTTCGCCGCGGCACTGCATCTCGGGCCGGTGCTGTACGGCAACATCGGCAGCCCTGACCGGCTGGACTTCACCGTGCTGGGGCCGGCGGTCAACCTGACCAGCCGGCTGGAAGGCCTGGCCAAGCAGTTCGACCGGCCGACCGTGTGCTCCGACCCGTTCCGGCAGGCCTGGGCGGGAACCACGGAGCCGCTGGGGGCGCATCCGATCCGCGGCCTGGCGGAGCCGCAGCCGGTCTTCGCGATCGAGGCCTGATCAGGCCTCGACGATCTCGGCCAGCGTGCCGTCGGGTTCGAACAGCCCGGCGGCGAGGCGGCCGCCGCGGCCGCAGCCGGAATCGAGCGTCACCGCCAGCCCTTCGAGCCGAAGCCCCCCGCCCGCCGGGTCGTGGCCGCGGATCAGGCGCTGGAAGCCGGCATAGGGCTCGGCGAGACCGGCGAAAGCGGCATGGGACCACCAGAAGGCATCGCCCTGGGCGGCGAGCGGCCGGCTCGGGTCGATCCCGGCGCTGACGAAGAGGATGCCGTCGCCCTCGGTGAAGGCGGCCCGGCGCAGCGCGGCATAGAGCGCGTTGTGGCCGGGTGCGGCGCGAATCGATTCGCGCAGGCCGTTGGTCCAGCGCGTCAGCCGGACGGCGCCCTCGCGCGCCGCGGCCATGCCCTCCTCGGGCCGGCCGCCATAGGCGCGCAGCGTCCCCTCGACGCCCTGCGCCAGCATCCAGCGCAGCACGTCCTGCGGGTTCGGCGCGAATTGCAGCTGCAGCATCTTCTGCCACATCTCCTCCTGCGCCCCACGCAGGAAGACGACGTCCTCGGCCAGCACGCCGGGGCGGGCGATCAGGGCCCGCCGCATCGACAGCACCTCGTCGACCAGGTCATGCACCCGGACGGACCGGCCGATCAGGTTGCCGAGATAGACCAGCCGGTCGCCGGGCTGAAACCGGGCCGCGACATGGTCGTGCAGCACGGCCAGGCGGTCGACCTCGCCATGCACGGCGCCCACGGCCCAGATTCGCCTCGGGCGGCCGAGCCGGGCGAATTTCTCGCTGTCGCGGGTCACGCGGGAACGGGGGGAGAGGAACTGGTCATCTGCCGCCGCAGTTTAGCGGCTCGCCCCGGTGAAACCAGCCCTAATCATCGTCATGAAAAAGGCGGCCCGAAGGCCGCCTGTTTTCGTGGGAAGAAGGTCTCAGGCCGCCTTCTTCAGCACCTGCTCCAGCTTCTGGGTCGCCTTGACCTCGTCGATCTTCTCGACCGCGGCCAGCTCGCGCGCCAGGCGCTCCAGCGCCGCCTGGTAGATCTGGCGCTCGCTGTAGGACTGCTCCGGCTGGTCGGTGGCGCGGTGCAGGTCGCGCACCACCTCGGCGATCGACACCGGGTCGCCGGAGTTGATCTTGGCCTCGTATTCCTGGGCCCGGCGGCTCCACATCGTGCGGCGCACGCGGCTGCGCCCGGTCAGGGTCTCCAGCGCGGTCTTGATCCGGTCCTTCGACGACAGCTTGCGCAGGCCCGACTTCTTGGCCTTGCCGACAGGAACCTTGAGCGTCATCCGCTCCTTCTCGAAGCTGATGGCATACAGCTGCACGGTCATGCCGCTGATGCTGTGCGTCTCGAGCGCCTCGATGCGGCCGACGCCATGCGCCGGGTACACAACGTAGTCGCCGACGTCGTACTCAAGTTCCTGAGCCATGTCTGCCAATGGAGTCACCCTCTGTGGTCGGACCCAGTGGCGGAGGCCGAAACCGGCCGCCGCCCCGCGCTTCGCCGCGCCGCTGACCGCGCTTGACCTCCGCACCGAAACAAAGACGCAGAAATCGATTCCGGCCCGCATGGGGAGGGTCGGAAGTGGTCGTCAGCACCGGGAATGGATGTAGATTATAATACGTTGCGGACCCGATATGAAGACCGGGCCCGCCCCGACATGACGCTTTTTTTGCAATGCAGGCCGGCGGACTCGGCGAATCGTCAATTGCCTTCGCCCGGATTCGGGCTGAAATGCTCGGCGAATTTGTTCGCGACCTCCTTCCAGGAGTCGGCGTCCTCAGGGGCGTCCTTCTTGCGCGTGATGTTCGGCCAGATCGCGGAGTATTCGCGATTCAGCTCACCCCATTTTTCCGCGGCCTCGGCCTCGGTGTCCGGCTTGATCGCCTCGGCCGGGCACTCCGGCTCACAAACGCCGCAGTCGATGCATTCGTCCGGGTGGATGACCAGCATGTTCTCACCCTCGTAGAAGCAATCCACGGGGCAGACTTCGACGCAATCCGTGTACTTGCACTTGATGCAAGCTTCACCCACCACATAGGCCATACTTGATTTACTCCGGGTCTCCATTGGCGGCCGCCGCGGCGCCGTTGCGGGCAAGCACGCGGCGGCGGGCAGCGCCGCTATCCGCATCCGAGACGAATAGAAGCGCTGCGACTCGCCGCATCAGATTGGCTTCGAGGTCGTCGACTTTACCATCCGCGAGGATGACATCCCACAGCATTTCCACAATGCGGATGCGCGCGGGCTCGTCGCAATGCTCGCGGATGGCGTGGGTCAAAGCATGCCAGGAGACAGCGCCGTCGCTGGCCCGTTCGGCATCGGTGCCGAGCTGCGCCGCCTCGAAGGGGCCCAGCCGGAAGCGCCAGGCCAGGAGGGCCTGGATGCGCTCGCGCTCCGGCTCGTCCAGCGAATCGTCGACCCTGGCGGCTTCGGTCAGCAGCGCGGCGACGGCGCGGCGCAGCGTGCCGTCCTGCGGGACCGGCCGGGCATCGCCGCGGGCCCAGTCGAGAATATGGTTCAGCATGGCGCAGCAGATTTAGTCGCTGCCGCCCTTCGGCGGAAGGGACCGGCGGTCGCGGCCGGTCGGCCGGGGGCCGCCGGACGGGGGCAGCGCCGCCTCGGGCGTCGGCGGCTGCAGGTCGCGGTAGAGGGTCTGCGCCTCGCTGGCCGGGCCGCGGCGCTCGGCCAGCGACACCACCTCGATCACCCGGATGTGCCGGCCCTGGACGAAGGTCAGCACCTGGCCGGGGCGGATTGCCGCATGCGCCTTCTGGGTCGGGACGCCGTCGATGCGGATGCCGCCGGCGGCACAAACCTTGGCGGCCAGGCTGCGGGTCTTGAAGAAGCGCGCCTGCCACAGCCACTTGTCGAGTCGCGGCCGCTCGGTCTCCTCGCGCTCAGCCCCCCGCTCAGCCATTGGTGCGGCGGAGCTGGGCCAGCTTGGCGAAGGGGCTGTCGGCGCTGGCGGCCGCCCGCGGCGCCTGCGGCCGCTTCGCCCTTACCGGAACATAGGTCACGCGTCCCTCTTCGTCCTGGGTCGGCCGATACCCGGCCGCCTGCAGGATAGCCGGGATTTCGGCAACGGTGCAGCCGACGATCGGCGCCAGCGCCGGATCGGCGGTCAGCCCGCCCTGCCGGCGCCGCGACTCGGCGGCGTCGCGCAGCGCGTCGATCCGGTCCAGGCGGATCCGCCGCGGGCCGCAGAGGACGAAGCCGGCCAGGTCCAGCGCCGCGGGGTCCTGCCCCTCCTCCGACGGCACCGAGATCCGGGCCGGGGCGGGCAGAACGGCCGGCAGCGGCCGCCCGGCGGCGACGGCGCCCAGCAGCACGCGCAAGCTCGTCGGCCGCGGCTTCAGCATCGGCGCCAGATAGACATGGCTCGGCCCGAATCGGACGCCGAAGCCGGACAGCTGCCTGCGATCGGCCGCGGTCAGGGCGTGGATCAACCCGTCCAGCGCGCGCCGCGGCCGCAGCCCCAGCCCTTCGACCAGCTGGAAGGCGATGCCGCGGGCGGCGCCGCTCAGCGCCGTCTCGCGCAATCGCAGCAGCGGCTGCAGCTCGCGCGCCACATGGTCGGCCAGGAAGCGGGTCAGCCGCGCCGCCACCCGGTCGCGGCCGGCCCCGTCCAACAGGTCGGTGTCGCGCACCCTCGCGGCGGGGGCCAGCGGCGACGAGCCGGCGGCGATCCGGCCGATGCCGACGCCGCGCCAGGAGATGACGCCGTCGGCGGCCAGGGCCAGATCCTCGTCCGGCGCCGCCTCCAGCTTGCCGACGCGGCCGGCGACCTCGTCCTTCAGCGCCCGCCGGGCGGCGCTGCGGATCGCCTTCAGGTCGTCGTCCTCGATGGTGGGGTCGGGATAGAAGGCGAAGCCCTCGATGCTGCCGACATGCTCGCCCTCGACCAGCACCTCGCCGCGGGCGTTGACCGCGGCCAAGAGCTCGCCGCCCGCCTTCATCGTGCGCACCAGCAGCGCGGTGCGGCGGTCGACGAAGCGCTGGGTCAGCCGCTCGTGCAGCGCGTCCGACAGCCGGTCCTCGACCGCGCGGGTGCGCTCCTGCCAGTGCCCCGAATCGGCGATCCAGGCGCCGCGGTGGGCGATGTAGGTCCAGGTCCGGACATGGGCGATGCGGGCGACCAGCGCGTCGATGTCGCCCTCGGTCCGGTCCAGCTTCTCCACCTGCTCGGCCACCCAGTCGGTGTCCAGCCGCCCGGCCAGGCCGGTGGTGAGCTGGCGGAAGATCTGGCCCTGCATGCGGATATGGGCGTCGGACAGCACCTTGCGGAAATCCGGGATCTGGCACACCTCCCACAGCAGGCGCACCGCCGCCGGGTTGCGGGCGCGGCCGACCAGCTCCTCGTCGCGCATCAGGAGGCCCAGCGACAGCTGGTCGTCGGCTTCGGCCATGCGCCGCAGCTCCGGCCGATCCGGCCGCCGCTCCAGGCTGCGCAGCAGGCCCAAGGGGCTGCGGAAATCCAGGTCGCCGTTGCGCCACATCACCGTCTGCAGCGGGTCGAAGCGGTGGTTCTCCACCCGCTCGACCAGCTCCTCGTCCAGCGTCCCGGCCTCGTCGGTGGTGCCGAAGGTGCCGTTGGCCATGTGCCGCCCGGCGCGGCCGGCGATCTGGGCGATCTCGGTGGCGCGCAGGCGGCGCGGGAAGCGGCCGTCGAACTTGGTCAGCCGGGCGAAGGCGACATGGTCGATGTCCATGTTCAGCCCCATGCCGATGGCGTCGGTCGCCACCAGGTAGTCGACCTCGCCCGACTGGTACAGGCCGACCTGGGCGTTGCGGGTGCGCGGCGACAGGGCGCCCAGCACCACCGCGGTGCCGCCGCGGGTGCGGCGCATCAGCTCGGCGATCTCGTAGACGTCGTTGGCCGAGAACACGACGATGGCGCTGCGCGGCGGCAGCCGGGTCAGCTTGCGCTTGCCGGTGTGGGTCAGCTCCGAGAAGCGGGGCCGGGTCACGAACTCCGCCTCCGGCACCAGCTTGCGGATCAGCGGGCGGATCGTCTCCGCCCCCATCACCATGGTCTCGGCCCCGCCGCGGGCGTGCAGCAGCCGGTCGGTGAAGACGTGGCCGCGCTCCGGATCGGCGCAGAGCTGGATCTCGTCGATGCCGAGGAAGGCGACCGGGCGGTCGAGCGGCATGCTCTCGACCGTGCACAGGAACCAGCGGGCGCCGGGCGGGACGATCTTCTCCTCGCCCGTCACCAAAGCGACATGCGCCCGTCCCTTGATCGCCACGATCCGGTCGTAGTTCTCGCGGGCGAGCAGCCGGAGCGGGAAGCCGATCATGCCGCTCGCATGGCCGAGCATCCGTTCGATGGCGAGATGGGTCTTTCCGGTGTTGGTCGGGCCGAGCACGGCCGTGAGGCGCGTGCGTTCACCTGCGAGGTCCATACCCGACAATTGAACGCTGGCGGGTGCTAATGCAAGACTGCCGCCCCGCGGACTGCGCGGGCGGCCCATTGGTCGCGGACGATATTGGTCGGGGGCTCACCCGACTCGACGGAGAATTGAGATGCGTGCCCTTTCGCTGTTCGCCGCCGGCGTCGCCGCCTGGCTTCTCCTGCCGGCCGCCGCCCAGGCGCAGGCGACGGCGGAGGGCGCCGACAGGATCCGGCTCGGCCTCAAGGACTGGATCGCCACCCATCTGGCCACCCCCGACAAGTCGGTGGTGTTCAACTTCCAGGGCCCGATCACGGTCGAGCCGCAGGGCAAGTCCTACAAGGCGGTGATCCCGCGGTCGGAGGTCGTGTTCGCGGACGAGGGCAACCCCTCCCGCCTCGCCCTCGACCCGGTCGAGCTGGTGCTGACGCCGCTGGAGAACGGCTGGCTGGACACGGTCGCGACCATCCCCTCGACCTACCGGGTCGTCCCGGCCAAGGGCGACGACAAGGGCGTCGAGGTGACGATCGGGACGCAGGCGCTGCGCGGCGTCTTCGCCCCGCAATACCACGCCTTCATGTCGCTGGACGGCAAGCTGGGGCAGATCACCGCCCATTCGCTGAACCCGGCCGAGGCAAAGGGCGCGTTCAAGATCGACCAGATCGCGCTGACCGGCGACAGCAAGGCGGTCGGCCAGGACACCTATGACAGCAGCGGCACCATCGCGCTGTCGGGCATCTCCTTCCTCGACGAGACCGGCGCCCAGCTCTTCCGCCTCGACGGCGCCACGGTCGAGGGCAAGGCGGCGGCGGCGGACATGGCGGCGCGGCGCGCCTCCAGCGACAAGCTGACCGACCGGCAGAAGCGCTACCCGCCGCAGGCCGACGGCGAGATGCCGAAGGAGTTCCTGGCCGAGCTCGGCCGCGTGTTCGGGGCAAGCCCGAAGCTGTTCGACGATTTCGGCTTCACCTACGGGCTGAACGGGCTGGAGGTCACCCCCGGGACCGGCGACGTCAACAAGGTGACGCTCGCGTCCGGCGGCTTCGGCGTCGGCATCGCCGGCCTGGCCAAGGGCGCCTCGACCTTCCGCATCACCTTCGACCTCGCCCAGCTCGGCATCGACCCACTGCCGGAGTTCGGCCAGTTCGTGCCGCACACAGCGACCGTCGAGCTGGCGCTGACCAACCTGCCGAACCACACGCTGCTGCAGGCGCTGACCGGAATGCTCGACAGCTCGGCCACGCTGGGTCCCGACCAGGCGGCGGAGATCGCGACCGCGCAGCTGCAGCAGGCGGTGCTGAACAGCAACGGCGCGCTCGAGATCCGGTCGTTCAAGGCGTCGTCGCCCCTGACCAGCATCGACCTGACCGGCACGCTGCGGCCGAATCCCAAGGCGCCGCTGATGATGACCGGCGACGCCCGGCTGGTGGTGACCGGGATGGAGCAGGCGCTGGAGGCCGCCAAGGCCATGCCGGACGGGCAGGAGATGGTGCAGGGGCTGACCGTGCTGCAGACCATGGGCGCCCAGGAGGAGGTCGACGGCAAGCCGGCCCGCACCTACAAGCTCGTGATCGGCGAGAACGGCGACATCCTGCTGAACGGAACCGATCTCAAGCCGCTGCTCGGCATGCGCTGACGCACCGGCCGCGACGTCGCATTGGGGAGGCGAACATGACACGGGCGATCTCACTCCTGCTGGGCACGGCCCCGCTCTGGCTCGCCGGCAGCGCCCTGGCCCAGGCGGCGCCGGACGCCGCCGCGCTGCGCGACGGGCTGAACGAGATGCTGAAGCCGATCCTGGGCATCCAGGTGCAGCAGCAGCCGCTGTTCACGGGGCCGGTCACGGTCGAGCCGGCCGGCTCCGGCACCACCGTGGTGTTCCCGGGCATCGACCTGACGCTGAAGGGCGGGGAGAAGGGCCCGAAATCGGTGGCCGTGCACTGTGACGCCCAGACCTACCGCGCATCCCCGACCGGCGGCGCGACCTGGCGGCTGGAGAGCGACCAGCCGCTGACCTGCGTCGCCGAGCCGGAGGGCGAGCCCCGGGTCACGCTGAGCAGCCGGGCCCTGCAGGCGCATTTCGTGGTCGATCTCGACCAGAAGCTGTTCACCGAGGGCGAATGGCGGGCCCAGGCCACCGCCCTCGTCCAGGAGGGCGAGCCCGTCAAGGTCACGATCGACACCCTGTCCGGCACCAGCCGGATCCAGCCGGCTTCCGACCCGGCCAAGCACGACATCGCCTTCAAGATCGAGGCCAGCGGCATCAGCGCCCTCGACGAAAAGGGAGTGGAGCGCTTCGCCCTCGGTCATGTCGTCTACGACGCGACCGTGGACGGCGCGGATGTGCGGCAGGCCATCGCCGCCACCGGCGAGGTGCTAGACGTCTATGCCGAGATGATCGACACGGTCATCCCGTCCGGGCCGGCACCGGCGGATCCGCAGCAGACTCTCGCGGCACAGGCCGAGCTGACGAAGAAGCTGATGGAGCCGATCAAGCGCATGACGGCCGCCTACGGCACCGGCGGACAGCTTGCGGCGACGGTGACCGACCTGCGGGTGAAGGCGCCGGATGTGCAGGTGACGATGGACCGGCTGCGCATCGGCGAAGGCTATGACGGTGCGACCGCCCCGACGGGAACCGGCTTGATCGAGGTCGAGATGGCCGGTCTGGCGCTGGCGCCGAAGCCGCCTTTCGCCCAATGGATCCCGACCGACGGAACGATCCGCCTGAACGCCAGCGGCATCCCGTGGACGGAGGTCGGAACCGCCTATATGAAGGTCATGGAGGCCTCGGCGATCCAGCTCGAGAAGCCGGAGGAGGCGCAGCAGCAGATCGCGCAGGCCATGATGGAGATCGGCGGTATCCTGCGCCGGGCCGGCAGCCGGCTCGACATCACCAGCTTCCGCATCACCGCCCCCGAGGCGGCGGTCGATCTCGGCGGCTCGGTGCAGGGCAAGGATGCGGCCGCGCATGGCGTGACCGCCGATCTCGATCTCCGCATCACCAATCTCGACGGGCTGATCAAGTTCATCCAGGGGCTGCCCGACGGGGCCGAGGCGGCGGCCGGGCTGACCATGGCGCAGGTGATGGGGCGCGAGGCCAAGACCGATGACGGCCGATCGGCGCGGGACTACGACATCGTCGTCGACGACGCCGGCAAGATCCTGGTCAACGGCACCGACCTGGCCGCGCTGGCGCCCAAGCAGTAGCCGCCGCCGATCCGGAGAACCCCATGCACCGTCTCGCTCCGGCCCTGCTCGGCGCCGTCCTCGTCCTGGCCGCCGGCCCGGCCTTTGCCCAGGCGACGGCGGAAGGCGCCGCCGCCCTGCAGAAGGGCCTGACCGGCATCCTGACGCCGACCCTGGCGACGGCCGGGCTGGGCGAGCCGATCTTCGAGGGAAGCTGGACGGTCGAGCCGGCCGGGGCGGAGTACCGCGTCACCGGTCCCGCCCTGGCGCTGGCCCTGCGCGACGACGCCGACGGCCGCAAACGGGTGGTGCGGATTCGCTGCGACGGCGACCGCTACACCGCCACGGCCGGGAACGGGCAGGCCTATCGGCTGAAAGGCGAGACGCCGCTCCGCTGCGAGATCCGCCCGGGCGGGGGCGAGCCGCCGGTCACGATCACCAGCCGAACCCGCCATGCCGAGCTGACCGTCGACCTCGCCGCGTCTCTGCTGACCGCCTCGACCGACGAGTCCGAGGGCGTGACGGTGACCGAAGGCGACAAGACGCAGCTCGCCGTTCATCGGCTGAGCCTGACCAGCGCCACCACGCCGCGGCCCGGCTCGACCCACCAAGACATCGCCCTGCAGCTGGAGGCGGAAGGCCTGTCCGCCGGCGATCCCGCGGCCGGCGACGGCGTCACGCTGGGCCGGCTGCGCTATGCCGGGCGGCTGGAGGATGTCGACGCCGCGGCGCTGCGCGACCGGACGTGGCGGGTGATCGCCTTCGCCCTCGACGCCGCCCGGCGCGACCCCCAGGCGCCGCCGCCGCCGAATGTCGAGCGCAAGCTGGACGTGCTGATGCGGCAGGTGCTGGAGCTGGTCGGCAGCGCGTCGCAGACCCAGCTGGAGCTGACGGATCTGCAGGGCGGCGGCGACGACACCACGGTCGGCTTCGAGTCGCTGACCGTCGGCGGCGGCTATCGCGGGCTGGACCGCGCCGCCCCGGGTCGCGGCCTGGGTGGTGACGTGGCCCTGGAGCTGCGCGGCCTGAAGGTCGCGGACGCGCCGACCAAGGCGAAGCCGGGCAGCCTGTCGATCGACCGGGTCGGGCTGTCGGGCGCGCTGACCCCCACAGCCGGCGGGCCGACCGCCGGGGCGGCGCTGACCCTCGATGTCGACAAGGTGTCCTTCACCCTGACCGAGGAGCCGCCGCCGGGCGGCACCCCGTCGGAGGCGCGGTTCGACCTCGGCAAGGCCCGGTATGCGCTGTCGGCCCAGGGCCTCGACGTCGCCGGCCTGATCGCGGTGATCGGCGGGTTCGAGTCGCTGCTGGCCAAGCATGGCGACGACGCCCCGCCGGCCGAGGATCTGTCCCCCGTGCTGGCCCGGGTCCGGACGACGGTCGCCGCGCTGTCGCAATACGGGGCCGAGATCGGCCTGAGCGACCTGCGGCTGCGGACGCCTGACGTGAATCTCGCGATCGGCGCGGTTGGCTATGGCGAGACCTATGCCGGGCTCGACGGCGACCAGGCCGGCTACGGGCTGCGCCTGGCGCTGGACGATCTGACGCTCGATCCCGGCCTGCCCTTCGGCGACTGGGTGCCGCGCCAGGCCAGGATCGACATCGCGCTGAAGGACATCCCCAGCCGCTCGGTCCAGGCGCTGTTCTGGGAGGGCGTCGAGGCGGCCATCCAGGCCGACCAGCGGCACGACGGCGACCCTGCGCTGCCGGACGGCGACCAGGCCTTCGACGAGGCGATGCAGCGGATCGTCGACCGGCTGCTGCAATCCGACGCCCGCCTGTCGATCGACAGCTTCCGCATCACCGCCCCCAAGGGGGCGATCGACCTCGGCGGCGGCGGCACGGTGGATCCGCGGGCGGCCTTCGGCGTGACGGCCCGGGCGAAGCTGCAGGTCGCCGGGCTCGACGATTTCGTCAAGTTCCTGCAGACCCAGCCCGACGGCGCGGACGCCGCCGCCGGCATCACCATCTTCCAGATGCTGGGGCACGAGGCCAAGACCGCCGAGGGCAGGCCGGCGCGCGACTACGACCTCGTGGTCGACCCCGCGGGCCGCATGCTGGTCAACGGCACCGACCTCGCCGCAGTGATGCCGAAGTGACCATCGACGCAGGCGAGAGCTGCCCAGGCAGGGGTTGCGGCCCGGCGCGGCTTTGACCATATCCGGCGGCAGCCACGAAGAAGCACCCCGGACCCCGAGATGGATCAGCAGAAGACCGACGAAACCCTGACCTTCCAGGCCGAAGTCAGCCGCCTTCTCGATATCGTCGCGCATTCGCTCTACAGCCAGAAGGAGGTGTTCCTCCGCGAGCTGATCTCGAATGCGTCCGACGCCTGCGACCGGCTGCGCTATGCCGCGATCACGGCGCCCGAGCTTTCGGCCGGCGACGCCGACTACCGCATCACCCTGTCCGTCGA
Organism: Inquilinus sp. Marseille-Q2685; assembly: GCF_916619195.1. Taxonomy (NCBI): domain Bacteria; kingdom Pseudomonadati; phylum Pseudomonadota; class Alphaproteobacteria; order Rhodospirillales; family Rhodospirillaceae; genus Inquilinus; species Inquilinus sp. Marseille-Q2685. The sequence continues at coordinate 466,511 of NZ_CAKAKL010000002.1, read as the reverse complement.
CCCCAAGGCGCGCACCCTGACCGTCGCCGACAACGGCATCGGCATGGGGCGCGAGGAGCTGGTCGGCAATCTCGGCACCATCGCCCGGTCCGGCACCCGCGCCTTCATCGAGACGCTGTCGGGCGACGCCAAGAAGGATGTCGGGCTGATCGGCCAGTTCGGCGTCGGCTTCTACTCCGCCTTCATGGTCTCGCGCGAGGTCGAGGTGTTCTCGCGCAAGGCCGGCGAGGACCAGGGCTGGCGCTGGATCTCCGACGGCAAGGGCGCCTTCACCGTCGGCGCGGCCGAGGATGTCGCCCGCGGCACCCGCATCGTCCTGCATCTGTCGGAGGGCGAGGACGAATTCCTGTCGCCGCTGCGCCTGCGCCAGATCGTCAAGACCCACTCCGACCACATCGCCATCCCGATCGTGCTCTTGGGCGAGGACGGCAAGACCGAGACGCTGAACCGTGCCTCGGCGCTGTGGACCCGGCCGAAATCCGAGATCACGGCCGACGAGTACAAGGAGTTCTACCACCACGCCGCCCACGCCTTCGACGAGCCGTGGCTGACCGCGCATTGGAAGGCGGAGGGGGCGATCGAGTACAGCTCGCTGCTGTTCGTGCCGTCCAGCCAGCCCTTCGACCTGTGGGAGCCGGAGCGCAAGCACCGGGTCAAGCTGTATGTCCGCCGGGTGTTCGTGACCGAGGCGGCGGAAGGTCTGATCCCGCCCTATCTGCGATTTCTGCGCGGCGTGATCGACAGCGAGGACCTGCCGCTCAACGTCAGCCGCGAGCTGCTGCAGTCGAACCCGACCGTGGCCAAGATCCGCCAGGGCGTGACCAAGAAGATCCTGGCCGAGCTCGGCCGCAAGGCCAAGGACGACGCCGAGTCCTATGCCAAGTTCTGGACTGCCTTCGGCGCGGTGCTGAAGGAAGGCATCTACGAGGACCGCGAGCAGCGCGACGCCCTGCTGCCGCTGCTGCGCTTCCGTTCGACCAAGGGCGACGGCCTGGTCAGCCTGGAGGAGTATGTCGGCCGGATGCGGCCGGGCCAGGACGCGATCTGGTACATCACCGGCGACGACGCGGCGGCGCTGGCCCGTTCGCCCCAGCTCGAGGGCTTCCGCGCCCGCGACGTCGAGGTGCTGCTGCTGACCGACCCGGTCGACGAGTTCGCCGTGCCCTCGCTCGGCGAGTTCCAGGGCAAGCCGTTCAAGTCGGCCACCCGCGGCGGCGCCGACCTGTCGAAGATCGAGGCCCCGGCCGAGGCGCCCAAGCCCGAGGCCGGCGAAGGCGTGGACGAGCTGGTCGCGGCGCTGAAGCTGGCGCTGGCCGACCAGGTCAAGGACGTCCGCGCCTCGCAGCGCCTGACCGACAGCGCCGTCTGCCTGGTCGCCGACGAGGGCGACACCGACCTGCATCTGGAGCGGCTCCTGAAACAGCACCGGCGGGTCGACGCCAGCTCGAAGCGCATCCTCGAGGTCAATCCCGGCCACCCGCTGATCCGCCGGCTGGCGGAGCGCGCCGCGGCCAAGGATGCGCAGCTGGAGGATTGCGCCTTCCTGCTGCTGGACCAGGCCCGGATCGTCGAGGGCGAGCCGCTGCCCGACCCCGCCGCCTTCTCGCGCCGCCTCTCCGACGCCCTGGTGCGCGGCCTCGCGGCCTGATCCGGGCCGCATAGGCCCGCCGCCTCCGGACACGGCGATCCGCCGGCATCGACGGCCGGCGTCGCTCCTTTCCGCTCCCATTCCCGGCGCCCAGGCCCTTGTAACCGGCCGCCCGAGTCCGGCGAACCGTGCTGTGGGGACACGCTCCACTCCGGCGAGGGAACGCCGCCATGTGGCAGGGTGTTCGTCTATCGAGGTCGCGGGACGCTTCCGCGGCATCGTTCGGCCGAAGAGGGGGCGTCCATGCCGCATCTCGACGATCCCGAGACCCAGCGCGCCAACCTGAAGTTCATCAAGGCGTCGATGAACGAGCCGCTGCTGTCGCGCGAGACCGAGTTCGAGCTCGCCCGACGCTGGCGCCAGGATCACGACGAACCGGCGCTGCACGCCCTGGTGCGCGCCTATACCCGCCTCGTCATCGCCACCGCCTCGCGCTTCCGCAACTACGGCCTGCCGATCGGCGACCTGGTGCAGGAGGGCAATGTCGGGCTGATGCAGGCGGCCGCCCGCTTCGAGCACGACCGCGAGGTCCGCTTCTCGACCTACGCCGCCTGGTGGATCCGTTCCGCCATGCAGGACTATGTGCTGCGCAACTGGTCGATCGTCCGCACCGGCACGACCGCGGCGCAGAAGTCGCTGTTCTTCAACCTGCGGCGGCTGCGCGCCAAGATCGAGAATGCCGGCGGCCAGACCGGGCTGACCCAGGCCGGCCGCGACTGGATCGCCGGCGAGCTCAGGGTCGACGTCGCCGATGTCGAGGCGATGGAGATGCGCTTGGCCGCCGCCGACCAGTCGCTCAACGCCCCGATCTCCGAAGAAGGCGAGGACGACTGGCAGGGCCTGCTGGCCGACACCCGCCCCTCGCCGGAGGAGGTGGTGATCGGCCTGCGCGACAACGTCACCCGCTCGCGCTGGCTGGCCGAGGCCATCGGCGCGCTGAGCCCGCGCGAGCAGACCATCATCCGCCAGCGCCGGCTGCGCGACAGCGGCGCCACGCTCGAGGAGCTGGGCCGCCAGCTCGGCGTCAGCAAGGAGCGGGTGCGCCAGCTCGAGCACCGGGCGATGACCAAGCTGCGCGCCTCGATCTCCCGCCACGTCGCCGAGCCGGAGGAGCTGTTCCTGGAGGAGTGATACCAGCGAGCCCATGAAAGGATCGTCATTGCGAGCGCAGCGAAGCAATCCAGGGCGGCTCGCACCGGCCCCTGGATTGCTTCGTCGGCTTCGCCTCCTCGCAATGACGGTTCTTTCTTGGGAGAGGGATGAGTCTGATCACGAGCTCGCCGGTATGAGGCGGCGGCGCGTCGTAGGTTGGGTTCGCCCGGCGAACCCAACCTGGTTCCAGTCGCACGATGTTGGGTTCGCGGACGCGAACCCAACCTACGCAACGATCACTCCACGATCAGCTTGACCCGTGCCCCCGGCGTCACCTCGTCGCCCACGACGTCGTTCAGCAGCCGGAACCGGGCCTCCGCCGCCTCCACCCGCATCCGCCCGACCAGCGACGACACGGTGTCGCCCGGCCGCACCCGGACGACGACGAGGCGGCGCGGCCGCACCGCGGCGGCCTCGGCCGCGCCGATCCGGCGGAAGCTCTCGACCGCGCTGCGCGCCAAAGCCGTGGCGGGGCTGCCGGCCCGGGTCAGAACGTTGAAGCGCTCGCGTCGCTCCGGCGTGGTCTCGATCACCACCAGCAGCGCCTCCCACCGGTCGGGACCGACCGCGATCCCGGCGACGCCCCAGGCGGCCGCGAAGCCGCCGAGATCGCCCTCGCCGACGCTCTGCACGCCCCCCGCCCTGCGCCCCCAGACCCGCTCCAGGAACAGCCGCGCCGGCAGGGCCCGCGGCTGCGACAGATGGTCGAACAGGATCACCGAATCGTCCGGCCCCAGCCCCATCACCCGCTGGCGCTGGCGCAGCAGGGCCACGCCCCGCGGCGCGTCCCAGCGGAACCGGGCGGCAGGATCGATCACGGCCTGGCCGCGGATCGGGATCTGGCCGGCCCCTTCGCCCCAGGGCAGGCCGTCGACGGCATCGAGCCAGGCCTCCTCCCCCGTCTCGCCCGGCGGCAGCGCCGCCGCCCGGGCCTGGGCGGCCGCCAGCCGCTCCGCCGTCTCCGGATGGTCGCCGCCGCTGATCGACGCCGTGGCCAGCTCCGGGCGGCCGGACAGGGATGCGGCGAGGCTCTGGGCGGCGCCGAGCCGGGCCAGGAAGGCGGGGGCCGCCGCAGGGTCGAAGCCGGCCTGGGCCAGGGCCTCGATGCCGATCCGGTCGGCCTCCTGCTCCTGCGCCCGGTCGAACTCGGCCTGGGCCTCGACCTCGGCGAGGCCGGCGACCGCCGGATCGACCGGCGGCCGCGCCGCGCGCGACCTGGCGTGGCCGGCGACGACATGCCCGATCTCATGCGCCAGCACCGAGGCGACCTCGGCCTCGCTGCGGGCCAGGGCCAGCAGGCCGCGATTGACCAGAAGGCGGCCGTCCGGCAGGGCGGCGGCGTTGACCTGGTCGGAATCGAGCAGCTCGACCGCCACCCGCAGGCGGCCGCCGGTCTCGGCATCCGCCACCCGCCGGGCGATGCGGGCGACGTGGTCGCGCAGCGCCGGCGCGTGATAGGGACCGCCGAAGGCGGCGCGGACCGCCCGCGCCTCGGCGGTATCGGCCAGGGCCGGACGCGGCAGCAGCGGCGCCGCCATCAGGCCGACCAGCAGGTCACGGCGAATCATCAATCCAGCCTCTCGATCTGCTCCATCCGGACCAGGGCGATGCGCGGCCCGCCCGACCAGTCGAGCCAGCCGCGCACCCGGATGCGCCGACCCTGCAGCGCCGTCAGGTCCTGCCCGGCCCCGGCCAGGCGGCGGACGAGGTCCGGCTCGGCCGTCACCGTGAAATCCTGCCGCGGATCCGGGCCGAAATTGAGATAGGCGCGGCCGCGCACCAGAGCCGCCTGCAGCACCCGCCCCTCGACGATCTGGAAGCGGTCGAGGTCGCCGCGGCCCAGCGCCTCGGCCGGCCGCACGGCGAGCCCGGGATCGCCCCACAGGCCGCGGCCGGCGGCGCGGGCCTCGGCCTCCACCGCCAGCAGCGCGGCCAGCGCCGGGGCGGGATCGGCGCCGGCGGCGTCGACCCGCGCCAGGCCCCGGCCGAGCAGCGCCGCCTGGATCCAGGCGCCGTCCTCGCGCCGCAGCTGGGCCGGCACCCGGCCGTGGCGGTCGGGCGGCGCCAGCCGGGCCGGGCTGACCGAACGGTCCTGCAGCAGCCCGGCCAGTGCCGACCGGGCGAAGTCGCGCCAGCGGCCGGCCGGGATGTCGAGCGCGCTCAGCCGCACCGCCGTGCCATCGGCGAGGCTCACGGTGCGGCCGTCGGGCACGGCGGCGACCGCGACCGGCGGGCCGTAGTCGAGCCCGTCCGCCGGATCGGCACCGGCCCTGCCGGCGGCGCAGAGCAGGATCAGAAGCAGCAGGGCGCGGCGCATCGGTGCAGCATAGGACAGGCGATGCGGATTCGGCTGCGCCTTCGCATCGCAGGGCATCGCTTCGATCGGCTTTGTGCAATGCGCCGCAGAGACCGTAGAGTAAGGGTCGAGACTCAGCCCGACAGCGAGATCCATGCCGCGCGACCTGATCTTCCCGACCATCGAGCCCTTCGCCACCGGCCTGCTGCCGGTCGACGACCTGCACAGCATCTACTGGGAACAGTGCGGCAAGCCGGACGGCGTGCCGGTGGTGTTCCTGCATGGCGGCCCCGGCGCCGGCGCCTCGCCCACCCATCGCCGCTTCTTCGACCCGGGCTTCTACCGCATCATCATCTTCGACCAGCGCGGCGCCGGCCGGTCGCGCCCCCTGGGCGAGACGCGGCAGAACACCACCGAGCACTTGGTCGGGGACATGGAGCAGCTGCGCCGCATGCTGGGTATCGAGCGCTGGCACGTCTTCGGCGGCTCCTGGGGCTCGACCCTGGCCCTCGCCTACGCCCAGGCGCATCCGCAGCGTTGCCGGTCACTGACCCTGCGCGGCATCTTCCTGATGCGGCCGACGGAGATCGACTGGTTCTTCCACGGCATGGGCACCTTCTTCCCGGAGGCGCATCGCAGCTTCGTCGACTTCCTGCCGCCGGCCGAGCGCGGCGACCTGACCCGCGCCTATCACCGCCGGCTGACCGACCCCGACCCGGCGGTGCACCTGCCGGCCGCGAGGGCCTGGAGCATCTATGAGGGCTCCTGCTCCACCCTGCTGCCGAACCCGGAGATCGTGGCTTCGGCCGGGGAGGACGCGCATGCGCTGGGCCTGGCCCGGATCGAGGCGCACTATTTCCTGAACAACCTGTTCGCCCCGCCGGATCGGCTGCTGCGCGAGGTCGACCGGATCCGGCACATCCCGGCGACGATCGTGCAGGGCCGCTACGACACGGTCTGCCCGATCACGACCGCGGACGAGCTGCACCGCGCCTGGCCGGAGGCGACCTATGTGGTGGTGCCGGACGCCGGCCATTCGGCGATGGAGCCCGGGATCCGCACCGCCCTGGTCGAGACCATGGAGCGGCTGAAGGTTCTAGCCTAGTCGGCCAGCCCGCCGCCGCGGGCGTGGCGGACCAGGCGCACCAGCTCCTTCCGCGCCGACTCGGCGTCGGTCACGGGCGCGGCGAAGGCCAGCCGGGCGACGGCGGCGCCGAGGCGCAGATCGGCGCCGTCGGCGTCGATGCCGGTCATCCGCCAGCCGCTGCCGCTGCGGCCGAGCAGCGCCTGGGCGTAGAGATCGACGGCGTCGGCGTGGTCGTCGTTCATATGGCCGATGATGCCGGGCTCGGCCGCGGTCAGCGCCGGCGGCGGGTCGATCAGCAGGTCCTCGGCGTCGAAGCGGTGGATGGCGCCGAAGCCGGCGACCATGTGGCCGCGCTCGACCCGTACCCGCCACAGGCTGAAATCCGGGAAGCCGGCATAGGTCGCCGCATCCGGGTGCCGCGCCAGGTAGCGGGCGCGCAGCGCCGGGTCGTCCGCCGGCTCGGCCCGGCCGGAGACGGTCAGGCGCGGCCCGGTCAGCGGCTGGTCGAAGCCGGCCGTACCGTCGAACAGCAGCGAGGCGCGGGAGTCGCCCTCGAGGTTTCCGGTATGCTCCGCCAGCCGCGAGATCAGCAGCAGCGGCTGCCCCGCCGGGTCGGTCGCTACCAGCACCAGGGAGGCGTAGGGACCGCCTTCGCCGTCCAGCGTCGCCAGGGCGGCGCGGTCCAGGCTGCGCAGCAGGATCCGGGCCCGTTCGGCCGGGGCGAGCTCTGAGATCGTCATCGCGCCGCTACCTCGCTGGTTTTCCTGAGGATTACCTCGTCCGAGTGACATTTTGGCCGCAGATACGCCATATTGGGCGTTCAGCGTCCCCGGCAATATGCATGTGCCTGCCGGGGGCGGGTGGTGAGAGTGGAGGGGGCCATGGCCCAGACCATCGCGCTGGTCGACGACGATCGCAACATCCTGACATCGGTCGCGATGTCACTGGAGTCGGAAGGCTATGAGGTCCGCACCTTCTCCGACGGCGACGAAGCGCTGCGCGGGCTGGCGCAGAAGCCGGTCGACCTCGCCGTGCTCGACATCAAGATGCCGCGCATGGACGGGATGGAGCTGCTGGGCCGGCTGCGCAAGACCACCAACATGCCGGTGATCTTCCTGACCTCGAAGGACGACGAGGTCGACGAGCTGCTCGGCCTGCGCATGGGCGCCGACGACTACATCAAGAAGCCGTTCTCGCAGCGCCTGCTGATCGAGCGCATCCGGGCCCTGCTGCGGCGCGAGCAGCTGGCGGCCGACACCACGCCCGCCGATCCCTCCGCCGTGGTGACCCGCGGCGACCTGACGCTGGACGGCAACCGCCACGCCTGCCTGTGGCGCGGCGAGACCATCGACCTGACGGTCACCGAGTTCCTGCTGGTCAAGGCGCTGGCGATCCGCCCCGGCCATGTCAAGAGCCGCGACCAGCTGATGGACGCCGCCTATGGCGAGCACATCTATGTCGACGACCGCACCATCGACAGCCACATCAAGCGCATCCGCAAGAAGTTCAAGGCGGTCGACACGGAGTTCAGCCACATCGAGACGCTGTACGGCGTCGGCTATCGCTACAAGGAGGCCTGAACGTACCGGCGGCCGCCCCCTTCCCGGCCGCGGTGCGGAGCTGACCGCCGCATGACGCCATGACGGCCCCGTTACGAGCCTCCCGCGGCCCGGCGCCGCGCCTCGGCGAGCCGGCCGAGGACAGCCCGCCCCAGACCGGCGCCGCCCAGGCCGCCGCGCCGGAGCCGGCTGCCGAGCCGATCACCGCGACCCCGGTCGGCGGCCGTACCGTCGACGCCCCGGTCGCGCGCCTGCGCCGGCGCTTCTTCTCCAAGCTCACCGCCCGCGTCCTGGCCGTCAACATGATGGCGCTGATGATGCTGGTCGGCGGCATGCTGTACCTGTCGTCCTACCAGGAGCGGCTGATCGAGAACGAGCTGTCCTCGCTCGACGCCGAGGCCACGATCCTGGCCGCCAACCTGGCCGAGGCGGCGGTGGTCGGCGGCGTCGACACGGTGCAGTCGCTGGACCCCGACAACGCCCGCCAGATCGTGCGCCGGGTGTACCAGACCAACGACACCAGGGCCCGGCTGTTCGGCGCCGACGGCAAGCTGGTGGCCGACAGCCGGATGCTGGGCCAGCCCGGCGGCATCATCGAGGTGCGGCCGCTGCTGCCGCCCCAGTCGAAGGGCTGGCTGCGCAGCATCTGGGACGCGATCTACGACTGGTCGACCGAGTTCGCCGGGCCACGCAAGCGCTGGCCGAGCTATGTCGAGCGCCAGGACCAGCAGGCGAACGACTATGCCAGCGTCCGCGCCGCCCTCGGCGGCGGCGTCGGCCGCCAGATCTGGACCCGCGAGGACGGCAAGCTGATGCTCGGCGTCGCCGTGCCGGTGCAGCGCGTGCGGCTGGTGCTGGGCGCGGTGCTGATGACCCGCGAGGGCGTCAACATCGAGGGCAACCTGCAGACCGTGCGCGAGGAGATCCTGAAGGTCTTCGCCATCGCGCTGGGCGTCACCATCATCCTGTCGCTGTATCTCGCCGGCACCATCACCCGGCCGATCCGCCGGCTGGCCCGGGCGGCGGAGCGGGTGCAGCAGGGCCGCGGCCGCAAGATCGAGATCCCGGACATGAGCGGCCGGCGCGACGAGATCGGCGAGCTGGCCTCGGCGCTGCGGGCCATGACCGCGGCGCTGTGGACCCGGATCGATGCGATCGAGCGCTTCGCCGCCGACGTCTCGCACGAGATCAAGAACCCGCTGACCTCGCTGCGCAGCGCGGTCGAGACCACCGCCCGGATCACCGATCCGGCGCAGCAGCGCCGGCTGATGGCCATCATCCTGGAGGACGTGCAGCGGCTGGACCGGCTGATCACCGACATCTCCGACGCCTCGCGACTGGACGCCGAGCTGTCGCGGGCCGAGACCGGGACGGTCGACATCGCCCGCATGCTGGGCATGCTGACCGAGCTGTACAAGACCACGCTGGAGGACACCGGCCTCAAGATCAGCCTGAGCCTGCCGCCCGGCTCGGCCCTGACCGTGCCCGGAATCGAGGACCGGCTGGTGCAGGTGTTCCGCAACCTGATCACCAACGCGATCTCGTTCTCGCCCCCCGACGGCGCCATCACCCTGCGCGCCCGGCGCGAGGGCGCCTGGGTGATCGCCACGATCGAGGATGACGGGCCCGGCATCCCGCCGGCCAAGCTGGAGGCGATCTTCGACCGGTTCTACACCGAGCGCCCGGCCGGCGAGAAGTTCGGCACCCATTCCGGCCTGGGCCTCAGCATCTCCAAGCAGATCATCACCGCCCATCGCGGCGAGATCTTCGCCGAGAACCGCGAGGGCCGCCCGGGCGCCCGCTTCACGGTGAAGATTCCGGCGAAGTGAGCGACGGCATCCACGACATTCCGCATCGAAGGGGGATTTTCATGACATCGAGCCTGCGCGGGCTGCTGCTCGGCAGCGTCTTCGCCCTGGCCGCGGCGCCGGCCCTGGCCCAGACCCAGACGGTGGTGCCGCCGCCGGTGGTCGTCCAGGTCCAGGCCGATGCGGCCGAGCCGGCGGCGCCGGCCGAGGCACCGGCCGCTCCGGCGGTGCTCGAGGAGATGGACGCGCTGTCCTTCGTCACCTGGGCCAGCGCCTCGGTCCGCGGCGCCCCGAACGGCACCGCCGAGCTGAAGGAGACGCTGCCCTTCGGGTCCCAGGTCATCGTCACCGGCCGGCTGGCCGCGGGCGGCTGGGGGCGGGTGCAGACGCCGAAGACGCCGGTCGGCTACATGTGGGCGCAGACGCTGGCGCCGATGCGCATCGCCATGCCCGGCGCCGGTGCCGGCGCGCCCGACCTGGACCCGGCCGACGGCTCCGCCGACGACACGATCGGGACCGCGACGCCGCTCGGGACCGTGGGCTCCTCCCCGCTCGCCGCCGAGGGCCGGGTCTCGAACAGCGACCAGACCGACGTCTATGCCATCACCACCGAGGGCTGGACCGACCTGACCGTCACGCTCGCCGGGATGACCGGCGATGCCGATATCGAACTGAAGGACGGCGACGACAGCACCCTCGGCTCCTCGGCCAATGGCGGCTCCGACGACGAGCGCATCGCCACGGTGGTCGGGCCCGGCACCTACTACCTGGTGATCACCAGCTACGGCGACGACACGCCGTACCGCCTCTCCGTCTCCGGCACCCCGGGCGAAGCGCCGCCGCCGGATTCGGCGGGATCGAACCAGTCCGGCGCCCGCGACCTGGGCGACGTCACCGGTGGCAGCGCCGAGGCCAGCGACTGGGTCGGCCCGGCCGATTCCAGCGACTACTACGCCTTCACGATCCGCGAGCGGCAGGCCGTCACCATCGGCCTGGACGGCCTGTCAGCCGACGCCGACATCAACCTGGAGGGGACCGACGGCGCCTATCTGCTGAGCGGCACCAACACCGACACCGAGGCGGAGGCGCTGACCGCGACGCTCGATCCCGGCACCTACTACCTGAACGTCTATCCGGCCGGCAGCGAGGCCACCGAATACCGGGTCACCGTGGCCGGCGCGGCCGCCGCCCCGCCGCCGCCGGACCATGCCGGCAACACCCCCGACGAGGCCGGCACGATCGAGCGCGTCGGGCCGCAGCCGGTGACCGTCAAGGACTGGGTCGGCTTCACCGACCGCGACGACTATTGGCGCTTCACCCTGGTCAACCGCGCCGACGTCACCATCCGCATGACCATGGAGCAGGGCGACGCCGACATCGACCTCCTGCGCGCCTCGGACCAGGAAAGCCTGATCAGCGGCGCCGAATCCGGCACCGATCCGGAGGAGCTGCAGCTGAGGCTGGACCCCGGCACCTATCTGCTGCGCGTCTACTCCTATCAGGGCGACACGCCCTACACGCTGGAGGCCAAGGCGGTGCCGGCGAAATAACGCGTCTTGTTGTCAGACGATTTGCCGTTGCGATTGACAGGCGTCGGGGGGCCGGTCACCTTCCCACCCGCGATGGCGACGATCCATGCGACCTGCGTCGCAGTCGACGGCCGCGGCGTGCTGCTGCGCGGGCCGTCGGGCAGCGGCAAATCCGACCTGGCCCTCCGGCTGATCGATGCCGGGGGGCGTCTGGTCGCCGACGACCGCGTGCAGCTCTCGCTCGAGGGCGGCGTCGTGGTGGCGCGCCCGCCCGCCGTCCTGGCCGGGCTGATCGAGGCCCGCGGCTTCGGCCCGATCCCGGTGCCCTTCGTGCCGGCCGCCCCGGTGCTGCTGGTCGCCGACCTGAAGCCGGCCGAGGCGATCGAGCGGCTGCCGGAGCCGGCGGTGTGCGCCTATCTCGGCATCCGCCTGCCGCTGGTCTCGGTGGCGCCGTTCGAGGCCTCGGCGCCGGTCAAGCTGCGCCTGGCCCTGACCGCGCTGGCCCTGCCCGAACACCGTCTCGCACGATGAGCACTAGCCTGCATTTCTCAGACCCCTTGCGCCCTGCGTCGCCTTGCGGCGAGTCGAATGAGGGCGCGGGCTGCGAAGAGCGTATCAGGCCATACGGTCGAGCGGCCCGCGCCCGCAGGCGGCCGCCGCAAGGCGACCCTCCGGGCCGACGCCACAGGCCGCCAGGGTGCGTCGAGCGGCTTGCCCGATGTGCGACATCGCGCTGCGCCGCTCTCCTGCCCTGGCGGCCTGTGGCGTCGGCGCAGGGCACAAGGGGTCTGAGAAATGCAGGCTGATCCCCAAACCACGGCGCATCCCGGCGTCCGCCATCGTCTGGTGCTGGTGACCGGCCTGTCCGGCGCCGGCCATTCCACCTCGCTCAAGACCCTCGAGGATCTCGGCCACGAGGCGATCGACAATCTGCCGATCGCGCTGCTGGGCCCCCTGGTCGACCATGCCGAGGGCCGGCCGATGGCTGTAACCATCGACACCCGCACCCGCGGCTTCTCGGTCGAGGCGCTGGAGGCCGAGATCGCGGCCCTGCGCGCCCGCGGCGACGTCGACGTGCGGCTGCTGTTCGTCGACGCCGACGACGAGGTGCTGCAGCGCCGCTACACCGAGACCCGGCGGCGCCACCCGCTGGCGATCGACCGGCCGGTGGCGGACGGCATCCGGCGCGAGCGGCTGGAATTGTATCCGCTGCGCCTCCTGGCCGATGTGGTGGTCGACACCTCGCTGACCAGCCCGCAGGACCTGCGGCGGCTGATCGAGGGGCATTTCGGCCTCGACACCACGCCCGGCCTCTATGTCACGGTGATGTCGTTCTCCTTCAAGCGCGGCCTGCCGCGCGAGGCCGACCTGGTGTTCGACGTCCGCTTCCTCGACAACCCGCACTGGGTGCCGGACCTGCGGCCGCAGACCGGCCAGGACCCGGCGGTGCAGGCGATGATCCGGCGCGACGCCCAGTTCGACCCGTTCATGGCCTCGCTGTTCGGCCTGCTCGAACCGCTGCTGCCGCGCTACAACCGCGAGGGCAAGAGCTATCTCACCATCGCCGTCGGCTGCACCGGCGGCAAACATCGATCGGTGTTCGTGGCGGAGACGCTGGCGGCCTGGCTGGACGGCCAGGGCTATCGCCGCGGGCTGGTCCATCGCGACATGCCGACGTAAGGGCTGACAGGAAGGCAACCGGAACGACATGACCACCCACCCGATGATCGGCATGGTCCTCGTGACCCATGGTCGTCTCGCCGACGAGTTCGTCGCGGCGATGGAGCATGTGGTGGGCGCGCAGCCCCAGGTCGCCACGGTCTGCATCGGGCCCGAGGACGATATGGAGCAGCGCCGGGCCGAGATCATGGACAAGGTCTCCGCGGTCGATGGCGGGCGCGGCGTGGTGCTGCTGACCGACATGTTCGGCGGCACGCCGTCGAACCTCGCGATCTCGATCCTCGACCGCGCCAATGTCGAGGTGATCGCCGGCATCAACCTGCCGATGCTGATCAAGCTGGCCTCGGTGCGGAAGACCGACACCCTGACCGACGCCGTGACCGCGGCCCGCGAAGCGGGGCAGAAATACATCAGCGTGGCCTCGGCCCTGCTGAAGCCCGAGAAGCGCAAATGACCGGCCCGGGGACCCCGGACATGGCCGAGGAACGGCTGACCCGCAGCGTTACCATCTGCAACCAGCGCGGCCTGCACGCCCGGGCGGCGGCGAAGTTCGTCAAGCTGGTGGCCGAGTTCGACGCCGAGATCTGGGTCGAGCGCAACGGCACCGAGGTCGGCGGCCAGTCGATCATGGGGCTGATGATGCTGGCGGCCGGCCCCGGCACCGACATCGCCATCGCCGCGGCCGGGCCGCAGGCGGCGGAAGCCCTGACGGCGCTCGTCTCCCTGGTCGAGCGCGGCTTCGACGAGGACTGATTCCATGGCGACCCGGATCGCCGACCTGCCCCCGCCCGCGCCCAGCCGGGAGATCGTGCTGGGCGGCCTCGCCGTCTCCGGCGGCGTCGCCATCGGCCCGGCCCATCTGATCGAGAGCGGCTTCGAACAGGTGCCGGAATACCGGCTGGAGGAGGCCGACCTGGCCGGCGAGCGCGAGCGCTTCGCCGAAGCCCTGGCCAAGTCCCGGCGCCAGATCAAGAAGCTGAAGGCCAAGGCCCAGGCGCTGCCGGAGCAGGCGGCGGAGGATGTCGGCTACCTGCTGGACGCCCATGCCGCGATCCTGTCCGGCTCGCGCCTGCTGCGCGGGGTCGAGACCCGCATCGCCGAGGAGCGGGTCAACGCCGAATACGCGGTGCAGTCGGAGATCGCGTCGATTGCCGCCCAGTTCGCGGCGATGGACGACAGCTATCTGGCCAGCCGGATCGACGACATCCGCGAGGTCGGCGCCCGGCTGATCCGCAACCTGACCAAGCGCCAGTTCCAGGCCTTCGCCAACCTGCCCGAGGGCAGCATCGTGCTGGCCGAGGAGATCACCCCGGCCGACACCGCGCTGATGGACCCGCGCCGGGTGGCGGGCTTCGCCTCGGCCCTCGGCGGCGCCCAGAGCCACACCGCGGTGATGGCGCGGTCGCTCGGCCTGCCGGCGGTGCTGGGCGTGCCGGGCCTCCTGGCCGGGGTCCGCCCCGGCCAGACCGTGATCGTCGACGGCACCGCCGGCCAGGTGATCATCGACCCGACGCCGGAGACCCTGTCCGCCTACCGCATCCGGCGCGACCTGGCGCGGGCCGACCGCAAGCAGCTCGAGGCGCTGGTCGGTCTGCCCTCGCGGACCCGCGACGGCGTCGACGTCACCCTGTCGGCCAATGTCGAGCTGCCGCGCGACGTGCAGATGTCGGCCGAGCTCAACGCCGCCGGGGTGGGCCTCTTGCGCACCGAGTTCATGTTCATGAACCGGGACGACCTGCCGGGCGAGGAGGAGCAGTATTCGATCCTGCGCGGCGTGGTCGAGGGCATGGCCGGCAAGCCGGTGACGATCCGCACCCTCGACCTCGGCGGCGACAAGATCGCGTCCGCCCTGGGCGGCCGCTTCGCCGAGACCGCCAACCCCTCGCTCGGCCTGCGCGCCATCCGGCTGTCGCTGAAGGAGCCGAAGCTGCTGGAGACGCAGCTGGCGGCGATCCTGCGGGCCGGGGCGCACGGGCCGATCCGGGTGCTGCTGCCGATGATCACCGCCATCGGCGAGATCCGCGCGGTCAAGGCGGCGCTGGACCGGACGATGCGGCGGCTGAAGCGGCGCCGGGTGCCTGTGCCGGCGGCGATGCCGCCGCTCGGGGTCATGATCGAGGTGCCGGGGGCGGCGCTGATCGCCGACGCCCTGGCGCGCGAGGTCGATTTCTTCGCCATCGGCACCAACGACCTGGTGATGTACACCCTGGCCGCCGACCGCGGCGACGAGGCCGTGTCGCATCTCTACGACCCGCTGCACACCTCGGTGCTGCGGCTGGTGCAGTTCACGGTCGAGGCGGCGCTGCGCGCCCGCATCCCGGTCAGCGCCTGCGGCGAGATCGCGGGTGATCCGCGCTTCACCGCGCTGCTGGTGGGCCTGGGCATCCGCGACCTGTCGATGGCGCCGCTGCGCCTCCTGGAGGTCAAGCGCCGGATCCTGACGCTGGACAGCGTCGCCGCCGCCCGCCGCGCCCGGATGATGCTGGACCAGACCGATTCCGGCCGGATCGCGGCGTTGCTGGACGATTTCAACGAGGGTGGTTGAGAGCGGCGGATGAGAGTCCTGGTCACCGGCAGTTCCGGCCATCTCGGCGAGGCGCTGGTCCGCAGCCTGCGGGACCGGGGGCATGAGGCGGTCGGCCTCGACATCCTGCCCGGGCCGTTCACGGCACAGGTCGGCTCGGTCGCCGACCGCGCCGTCGTGCGGCAGGCGATGGCGGGGATCGAGGCGGTGCTGCACGCCGCCACGCTGCACAAGCCGCATGTCGCCACCCATGGCCGGCAGGACTTCGTTGACACCAACGTCACCGGCACGCTGAACCTGCTGGAGGAGGCCGCGGCCGCGGGTGTCGGCGCCTTCGTCTTCACCAGCACCACCAGCGTGTTCGGTGACGCCCTGGTGCCGCCCCCGGAGGCCCCGGCCGCCTGGGTGACCGAGGATGTCGTGCCGGTGCCGAAGAACATCTACGGCGTCACCAAGGCCGCGGCCGAAGACCTGTGCCAGCTGTTCCATCGCAACCAGAGCCTGCCCTGCCTGGTGCTGCGGACCTCGCGCTTCTTCCCCGAGGCCGACGACGACGGGACCAAGCGCGCGGCCTATGCCGACGACAACCTGAAGGCCAACGAGTTCCTGTTCCGGCGGGTCGACATCGAGGATGTCGTCGACGCCCATCTGCTGGCGCTGCAGAAGGCGCCGGCGATCGGCTTCGGCCGCTACATCGTCAGCGCCACCACGCCGTTCCGGCCGGAGGACCTTGCGGAGCTGCGCCGCGATGCACCGGCGGTGGTGCGGCGACATGTCCCCGGCCATGAGGCGGAATATGCCCGCCGCGGCTGGCGCATGCTGCCAAGCATCGACCGGGTCTATGTCAACGACCGGGCCCGCGCCGAGCTGGGCTGGCAGCCCCGTCACGACTTCCGGGCCGTGATCGACCGGCTACGGACGGGCGGCGCGTTGTGGAGCCCGCTGGCCCGGCTGGTCGGATCGAAGGGCTACCATGCCGAAACCTTCATCGAGGGGCCCTACCCGGTTGGCTGAGCCGAGGACGGCTCCTTGCGTGAATAAAACGCATTCGCTCCTTGCATCGCATAGTATTTTACACAAAACTGCATGATGCCGACTCGCACCTGGGGAACAGGCATGCATGGCTCCGTTCACATCACGCCGGCGATCTGGATCCGGGATGAGAACCGGTCGCCGATCGCCCTGAGCGACGCCGACGACCTTGCCGATTGGCTGGGCCGGAAATGTACATCGCTGATGCGCAGCCCGACAGCCGGCAAGAACCAGATCCTGGAATTGGAAGGCCTGCTGGCGCGGGTCGAGGCCGCGATCGATGCCGGCCATCTGGCCCCCGAGCTGCGCCGCGACGTCGTCGCCACGATCGCCGGGCTGAGCGGAGTCTTCGTCACCGCCGCCCTGCCGGATGGCAACAGGCCGGTCCCGGCCGCATCGGGCTCCGCCAGTTCCCCGACCGACCGGCACCACGTCGGCACTCTGGCTTCGACAGTCGTCGAGCTGCGGAGGGTTTAGCCCGCCCTAGACCCGAACCGCCCGCGCCGAGGCCGCGGTCGCGACCAGCAGGGCGGCCACGATCCCGAGAGCGGCCGGCAGGCCGAGATGGTCGGCGATGAAGCCGATAGCCGCCGGGCCGACCAGGATGCCGCAATAGCCGAGCGTGGCGATGGTCGAGATCGCCAGCCCCGGGGCCATGCCAGGCACCCGGCCGGCGGCGCTGAACAGCACCGGCACGACATTGGCGGCGCCGACCCCGACGAGGGCGAAGCCGATCAGCCCGGCCGCCGGCCAGGGCGCCAGGATCGCCAGCAGGAATCCGGCCGCCGCCAGGGCGGAGCCGAGCCGGACCACGGCCTCGCCGCCGAAGCGGCTGGTGATGCCGTCGCCGGCCAGCCGCATCACCGCCATCGCCACGGCGAACATGGCATAGCCGAGCCCGGCCACCGCCGGATCCTGGCCGCGGCTCTCGTGCAGGAACACGGCGCTCCAGTCCAGGACCGCGCCCTCGGCCTGGAACAGCACGAAGGTCAGCAGGCCGAGCACCAGCACGATGCCGCGCGGCAGGGCGAAGCGCATCCCGGCCTGGGCGGCGCCGCGCTCCGGCGGCAGCATCGACCCGGCCTGGACCGCCAGCAGCGCCAGCATCAGGCCGCTGACGATCAGGGCCACCGCCAGGGGCGACAGGCCGAGCCCGAGCAGCAGGCTGGCGCCGCCGGCGCCGATCAGCCCGCCGACGCTGAACATGCCGTGGAAGGAGGACATCAGCGGCCGCCCGCCGCGCGCCTCGACCGCCGCGGCCTGGACGTTCATCGCCACGTCCATCGACCCGGTGGCGGCGCCGAACAGGAACAGGGCCAGGCCGAGCATCAGGGCATCCGGCGCCAGGATGATCAGCGGCAGCGACAGGCAGATCACCAGCCCGCCGAGCGCCGTGATCAGCCGGCTGCTGAAGCGGGCGGCGAGAAAGCCGGCCAGCGGCATCGCCACCATCGCCCCGGCGCCCATGCCGAGCAGGGCCAGGCCCAGCACGCCGTCGTCGATCCCGAGCCGGGCCTTGGCCAGCGGCACCTGCGGCGCCCAGCTGGCGGTGACGGTGCCGCAGATCAGGAACATGGCGCGGGTGGCGAGGCGCGCGCCACGGAGGTCGGCGGTCGAGCCCTCGGTCTGGGCAAGGCTGGTCATGTCGGCTCCGGTCAGGCGAGAATCAGGGTAAGGCCGGCCTGGCGATAGGCGGCCAGAAGGGCGGTGTCGGCCGCCTTCTCCGTGATCAACGCGTTCAACCGCGTGATCGGCAGGATCGGAAAGGGGGCGGCGGTGCCCAGCTTGTCGGCGGTGACCGCGGCGGCGACCCGGCCGGCACAGCCGGCCATGCGCCGCTTCACCAGCGCCTCCTCATGGTCCATGCCGCCGAGCCCGGCCTCGACATCCAGGCTGCAGACCCCGAGCAGGCAGAGATCGGCGCGCAGGCCGTCGAGCGCCGCCAGCACCGAGGTGCCGACGGTGGCCTGGTCGGCCTTGTCGACCCGGCCGCCGAGCAGCACCACCTCCACCGCCGGGTGCCGGGTCAGGGCCAGCGCCGCCGGCAGGCTGGGCGTGACGATGGTGGCCCGCAGGTCGGGCGGCAGCGCCTCGGCCACCGCCAGCATGGTGGTGCCGCTGTCGAGCAGCACCACCTCGCCCGGCCGGATCAGCCCGGCCGCCACCCGGCCGAGCATGGCCTTGGCCTCCGGATGCTCGCGGGCCCGGGTGGTGAAGGTGCCGGCGGCAGGGGTGAGCGGCAGCGCCCCGCCGTGGACGCGGCGCACCGCGCCGGCACGGGCCAGGTCGTTGAGGTCGCGCCGGATCGTATCCTCGGACACGCCGAGCGCGGCGCTGGCCGCGGTGGCCAGGATCTTGCCGTCGAGGGCGAGGAGGTCGAGGAGGCGGCGGCGCCGCTCCTCCGGCAGCAGGATGTCGGTCATGGGCGATGCCTGATTTTGCCCGATCCTGCACGATCAGGCAGAAACACGCAACAGCCGGCAGAATATGCTCTCCTGCCTCTTCTGCAGATCCGAGGCGAAATCAAATACATAAAGATATCTTTATGCTTGTGGCGGACGGGCCCGGCTGCTACACCCTGCGGCAATTCCGCATTGCCTCGAGGAGCACCCGATGCCCGACGCCGCCACCTTCACCGACTACAAGGTCAAGGACATCAGCCTCGCCGACTGGGGCCGCAAGGAGATCGCGATCGCCGAGACCGAGATGCCCGGCCTGATGGCGCTGCGGCAGGAGTTCGGCCCGTCGCAGCCGCTGAAGGGCGCCCGCATCGTCGGCTGCCTGCACATGACCATCCAGACCGCGGTGCTGATCGAGACGCTGACCGCGCTGGGCGCCACGGTGCGCTGGTCGTCCTGCAACATCTTTTCGACCCAGGACCAGGCCGCCGCGGCGGTCGCCGCCGCCGGCGTCCCGGTCTTCGCCTGGAAGGGCGAGACCGAGGAGGAGTTCTGGTGGTGCATCGAGCAGACGCTGCGCGGCCCGGGCGGCTGGACCCCGAACATGATCCTGGACGATGGCGGCGACGTCACCCAGATCATGCACGACAAGTATCCGGAGTTGCTGGCCGAGGTCCGCGGCCTGTCCGAGGAGACGACCACGGGCGTGCACCGCCTGTATGAGATGATGAAGAAGGGCACCCTCAAGGTCCCCGCCATCAACGTCAACGACAGCGTCACCAAGTCGAAGTTCGACAATCTCTACGGCTGCCGCGAGAGCCTGGTCGACGGCATCAAGCGCGCCACCGACGTGATGATGGCCGGCAAGGTCGCGGTCGTCGCCGGCTACGGCGACGTGGGCAAGGGCTCGGCCGCCTC
This sequence comes from Inquilinus sp. Marseille-Q2685, assembly GCF_916619195.1. Taxonomy (NCBI): domain Bacteria; kingdom Pseudomonadati; phylum Pseudomonadota; class Alphaproteobacteria; order Rhodospirillales; family Rhodospirillaceae; genus Inquilinus; species Inquilinus sp. Marseille-Q2685. The sequence goes on along the minus strand of NZ_CAKAKL010000002.1, from coordinate 446,879 downwards.
GCTGCGCAGCCAGGGCGCCCGCGTGCTGGTCACCGAGATCGACCCGATCAACGCCCTGCAGGCGGCGATGGAAGGCTATCAGGTCGTGACCATGGAAGAGGCGGCGCCGATCGGCGACATCTTCGTCACCGCGACCGGCAACATCGACGTCATCACGCTCGACCACATGCGGCAGATGAAGGACCGCGCCATCGTCAGCAACATCGGCCACTTCGACAGCGAGATCCAGATCGACGCCCTCCGCAACTACAAGTGGGAGGAGGTCAAGCCGCAGGTCGACGAGGTGGTGTTCCCGGACGGCAAGCGCCTGATCGTCCTGGCCAAGGGCCGCCTGGTGAACCTCGGCTGCGGCACCGGCCACCCCAGCTTCGTGATGTCGGCCAGCTTCACCAACCAGGTGCTGGCGCAGATCGAGCTGTGGCAGAACCACGCCAACTACGAGCGCAAGGTCTACGTCCTGCCGAAGCACCTCGACGAGAAGGTCGCGGCGCTGCATCTGGAGAAGATCGGCGCCAAGCTGACCCAGCTGACCCCGAAGCAGGCCGAATACATCGGCGTGCCGACGCAGGGTCCGTACAAGCCGGACCACTACCGCTACTGATCGGCTCCGATCGACCCGAACAGCCCCCGCCCTCCGGCGGGGGCTTTTTTTCGTCACGGCGGCGAAAGCCTTCGTCATCGCGCCGCAACGGAAATCTCAGATTCAACGCATTTGCGCCCAAACCCGGCCGCCGCCCCCGTCCACGATCCCTCTCGCCACAGAAACCGATATTTCATCCTATTTGACGGAGGCCTCATGACGACGTTCACCGGCACGAACGGCGACGATTCTCTTCCGCCCTTCGGTTCCGACGACAACGGCGACGACATCTTCCGCGGGCTCGCCGGCAACGACCAGATCCAGGCCGGCTCCGGCAACGACCTGATCTACGGCGACGCCGGAGCCGACACCATCCAGGCCGGGGCCGACAACGACATCGTCTACGGCGGCTCCGAAGCCGACACCATGGATGGCGGCGGCGGCGACGACTATCTCAACGGCGGCACGGGCGCCGACTCCCTGATCGGCAATTTCGGCGACGACACCTATGTCGTCGACTCGGCCGGCGATACGATCACGGAATATGCGGCGTCGGACGGCACCGACACGATCCATGCCAGCGTCTCCTACACCCTGCCGCAATTCGTCGAACGCCTGATCCTGACCGGCAGCGCCAACATCAACGCGACCGGCGGCGGCGCGGCCGACACGCTGGTCGGCAACGCCGCCGCCAACACGCTGACCGGCAATGGCGGGGCCGATTTCCTGTCGGGCGGCGACGGCAACGACGTGCTGAACGGAGGGGCCGGCCCGGACGTCCTCGTCGGCGGCAACGGCATCGACGCCGTCATCTACACCGAGGACAGCGTGGCCGTGACCGTGAACCTTGCCACCGGGGTCGGCAGCGGCGGCAACGCGCAGGGAGACACCTATCTCGGCATCGAGAATGTCAGGGGCGGCAACGGCGGCGACACCCTGGTCGGGACCTCGGCCGCCAACGGGCTGAACGGCTGGGCCGGCAAGGATACGCTGACCGGCGGCGGCGGGGCCGACCGCTTCGCCTTCACGGCCGCCAGCCACAGTGCGACCGGCGCCAATGCCGACCGGATCACCGATTTCAGCCACGCCCAGGACGACGTCATCGACCTCGCGGCCATCGATGCCAACTCGGCCGTGGCCGGCAACCAGTCCTTCTCCTTCATCGGCACCGCGCCGTACACCCTTCATGCCGGCGAGCTGCGCTATGCCGTTTCCGGCTCGACCACGACGATCGGGGGCGACCTCAACGGCGACGGCACCTCCGACTTCCAGATCGTCCTGATCGGCAGCGTGGCCCTGGTGGCGAGCGACTTCGTGCTTTAGGGGCCGGACCGACCGTCAGTCGGTCGTCGGGATGCCGTCGAAATCGCTCTCGACCGACAGGTCGTTCTGGTCGGCGCAGGTGAAGCGGGCCGAGCCGGCGAGGGGATCGAGGCCGGTCAGGGTCAGCGTGCCGCTCGCCGCCTGGTCGCAGCCGGCGATCGAGCCGTCCCCCGCCTCCAGGCTGAAGGACACGCCGTAATCGGTCGCCGACTTGTCGGCCGCAACCGCCCGGGAGAACGGCTTCAGGTCGTGCGCGCCGAGAGCCGCATCCTTCGGCAGCGCGACCACCACGGCGCCGACCGGCATCATCTGCTTGGCGCCGTGGACCTCGCGCTCCTGCTCCAGATACAGCATCAGGAGACGGCTGCCGGCGGCCTGGCGCTTGGCCGAGCCGGTGCCGGTGATGGTGGCGTTGACTGGCGCGCCGACCTTGGTGCTGACCCGGCCCGGGCCGGCCGAGGCCGCGGCCGGCTCGGACGGCACCACCTGGTTCGGGTCGACCGGCACCGCGTCGAAGGTCAGCGACAGCGTCGCCTCGGCCGAATCGCGGCAGGTGAAGTTCAGCGTGCCGGCGAAGGGCGAGACGGCCGAGACCTCGACCGTGCCCTGCGGCACCAGGCGGCAGTCGCGCACCCGCGACCCGTCCGCGCCGATGGCGAGGTACAGCGCGCCGGCGGCCTTGCCGTCCTTGTCGTGCCGGGCCGAATCGTAGCTGCCGACCGGAAGATCGCCCGGCGCGACATCGGCCGGCAGCAGCAGCTGGATCTGGCGGGCGCGGATCACCCCTTCGCCGGTCGCGGTCATGCCGACCACGAAGCGGCCGCGGTCGTCCTTCACCGCCAGGGCGAAGCCCTCGATCTTTTCGGTCTCGCCGCCGGTGCCCGCGACCGTGCCGTGGAAGGTGCCGAGGGTCTGGTCGGCCGCCGCCGCGGGCAGGGCCGGCAGCAGCAGAAGGGCGAAGGCGAGACGGCGCAGCATGATCTCTTCCCGGTGATCCGGCCGCACCCTACACGCTGCGGCCCCGCCGCGCCTCCCGCCATCGCGTCGCAGCGCCGTCAGGCGCCGAGATGCGCCTCGAAGGCTTCGAGCGCCTGCGGCAGGTCGGCCCGGCCGAAGCCGATGCGGAACCGGTCCGCCGGCACCCGGCCGAGGGCGGAGCGGGAGACCCGTGCCGGCAGCAGCAGCACGCCCGAGCGTTCGACCAGGTCGTCGGCGAAGGCGTCCACCCCTTCGCCGCCGAGATACCGCGGATAGGCGATGCAGCCGGCCGCCGGCACCTGCCACTCGAACCGGTCGGCATGGCGGGCGAAGAAGGCGTCGAGCAGCGGCAGGTTCCGGGCCACCAGCGCCCGGCTGCGCGCCACCAGATGGTCGCGCGCGCCGATCGCGATCTCGCCCAGCGCCTCGCTCGGCGCCGGGGCGCAGAGCGTGGTGTAGTCCTTCTGCCGCACGATCCGGCGCAAGAGCTCGCGGTCGCGGCAGGCGACCCAGCCGAGGCGCAGCCCGGGCAGGCCGTAGGTCTTGGACAGCACCCCGATCGACAGGGCGCGCTCATACAGCTCGACCGCCGGCGGCAGGCGGTCCTCCTCGCGCCGCTCCAGCCCGTGATAGACCTCGTCCGACAGGATCCAGATCCCGCGCGACCGGGCGATGTCGACGACGGCGTCGAACACCGGCCGCGGCGGCAGCCAGCCGGTCGGGTTGTGCGGCAGGTTCAGGATGATGGCTTTGGTGTTCGGCCGCAGCGCCGCGGCGATCCGGCCCGGGTCGAGCGACCAGCCGCCCGCCGCGCCGGGGTCGGGCTCCAGCGGCACGCCGGTGACGGCGCAGACGCTTGCGGCCACCGCCTCGAGCGACTGGTAGTTCGGGATCAGCGTCACCGCGTGGTCGTCCGGCCCCAGCAGCGCCCGCACCGACTGGAAGATCGCCTCCCCCGCCCCGACCGTGACCGCGACGTCGTCGGCCTCGAGCCCGGCATACATCCCGGCGATCGCGGCCCGCAGCGACGGCGCCCCGGCCGTCTCGGTGTAGCCGAGCCACAGCCGGTCCCAGGCCTCGCGCTGCTGCGGCGTGCCGAGGGCCAGCAGATCGGCCAGCGTCAGCGACTGCATGTCGGAGGCGCAGAGATTGTGGCGGGCGGGGGAATCCCAGCGCGCGAAATAGGCTTCGAGCGCGAATTCGGGCAGGAACATCGGGAACTCCTCAGGCGGCAGCTTGAGACCGGGCCCGGGCCGCGGCCCGGTCGGCGTAAAGGGTGGCGCGGGAGATGCCGAGCTGGGCCGCGACATAGGCCGCGGCGTGACGCATCTCCAACAGGCCTTCGGCATCGATCGCGGCGACCAGGGCGATGCGCCCGGCGCGGTCGAGCCGATCGGCGGACAGGCCCGCAGCGGCCAGGCGGTCGCGCAGGATCAGGTTGATCGCCTCGCGCCAGTCGCGGCGGAACAGCGGCTCCGGCCGCGGCGCGGGCGGCGGGAACAGCCCGGCCAGCAGGCGGGCCGCGGCGTCGACGCGTCCGAGCCCGAGATTGACGCAGAGCAGCCCGGCGGGCCGGCCGTCATCGCCCGGCAGCACGGCGCTGACCGAGCGGATCCGGTCACCGGACGGCCCGGCCTTCTCATAGGGGCCGAGCACGCTGCGGCCGGGCGCCAGGTCGCCCTCCTCCAGGTCCAGCAACGATGGGTCGCCGGCCTCGCGGCGCGACAGCGGGTTGACGATCCGCAGGATCGTGTCGGTGGCGAGATCGTGCAGCACCACCTCGGCTTCGGGGCCGAGCAGGGCGGCGATCGCTTCGGCAATCGCGTCGTATCGGGAAGACCATGTCATACAAATTGTCTAAATCAGACAGTTTATATGAGTCTAGCATGAAGATTGATCCCGTTCCATCGCGGGATTGTTCGAGACAATGTTCTGATTGTACCAATTCTGCAGCCGCGCCATCCTGCTGCTATGACGCCCGAGCTGCTCTCCTCCTTCGTCCTGTTCGCCTTCGTCACCTCGATCACGCCGGGGCCGAACAACATCATGCTGACCGCCTCCGGCCTCAGCTTCGGCTTCCGCCGCACGGTGCCGCACATGGTCGGCATCGCCGCCGGCTTCACGGTGATGGTGGCGGCGGTCGGGCTGGGGCTGGGCGCCGCCTTCGCCGCCTGGCCGCTGCTGTACGAGCTGTTGAAATACGGCGGCGCCGCCTATCTGCTGGTTCTCGCCTGGAAGATCGCGCGCTCCGGGCCAATTGCCGCCGGCGGCGAGGCCGGACGGCCGATGACCTTCCTGGAGGCCGCGGCGTTCCAATGGGTCAACCCCAAGGCCTGGGTGATGGCGGTCGGCGCCATCGCCACCTACACGCCGCAGGCGGGATTCCTGGGCAACCTGGCGATCGTCACCGTGGTGTTCGGGCTGGTGAACCTGCCCAGCGTCGGCTGCTGGGCCCTGTTCGGCACGGCGCTGCGCCGGGTGCTGCACGCCCCCGCCGCGGTCCGCGCCTTCAATGTCGGCATGGCCCTGCTGCTGGTCGCCTCGCTGTACCCGATCGCGGCGGAGCTGATCGGCTGACTCAAGCCGACGGCACCCCGGACGTGGTCGAATACTCGAAATGCAGCACCTCGCCCGGATGGGCGAGCGGGTGGATGGCGTGGGCGGCGGAGGCGGCCTCGGCGAAGCCGGTCAGGATCAGCTTCAGCTTGTGCGGATAGGTGGCGATGTCGCCGACCGCGAAGATGCCGGGCGCGCTGGTCGCCGCCGTCGCCTGGTCGATGGCGATGTGGTTCCGGTCCAGCGCCAGGCCCCACTCCGCGATCGGCCCCAGATTCATCGACAGGCCGAAGAAGGGCAGCAGCACGTCGGCGTCGAGCCGCCGCACCTCGCCGTCCAGCGTCGCCACGGTGACGGCGGAGAGCTGCCCGCCTGCCCCCTCCAGCCCGTGCAGCTGGTAGGGCGTGACCAACTCGATCGTCCCGGCCTCCGCCAGGGCGTGCAGCTTGGCCACGCTGTCCGGCGCGCCGCGGAACTTGTCGCGCCGGTGCACCACCATGACCTTGGCGGCGATGTCGGCCAGCAGGATCGACCAGTCCAGCGCGCTGTCGCCGCCGCCGGCCACCACCACCCGCTTGCCGCGCAGCGCCTCCTTCCGCGTCACCATGTAGAAGACCGAGGTGTTCTCATAGGCCTCGATCCCGGCCAGCGGCGGCCGATTCGGGCCGAAGGCGCCGACCCCGGCGGCGACGATCACCGCCGCGGCGTCGATCTGCGTGCCGGCGCTGGTGCCGACCAGCCAGCGGCCGTCCGGCTGCCGCGCCAGGGTCTCGACCCGCTGGCCGAGATGGTAGACCGGGGCGAAGGGCGCGGCCTGCGCCACCAGCCGGTCGATCAGCTCCGCCGCCTCGATCCGCGGCTGGCCGGGGATGTCGTAGATCGGCTTCTCCGGATAGAGGGCGGCGCATTGCCCGCCCTGGACGTCCAGCACGTCAACGACGTGGCATTTCATCTTCAGCATGCCGCATTCGAACACCGCGAACAGCCCGACCGGGCCGGCCCCGATGATGGCGACGTCGGTGCGGTGCGGGGTCGGCATGGTGGTCCTCCGGTGATCCAGACTCCCCAGGGATAGCCGGTTCCGTGCCGCCGTGCACGGGGGTGACGCAACGGACGGGCTGTGCGAACAATCGGCCGATGTTCCGATTCACCCTCGACCTGCCGGACGAAGCCGCGACCGAAGCCCTGGCGGCGTGCCTGGCGGCGCTGTTGCGGCCCGGCGACATCGTTCTCCTGGCCGGCGACCTCGGCGCCGGCAAGTCCTTCCTGGCCCGGGCCCTGATCCGCACCGCCGCGGGCGAGCCGGAGCTCGAGGTGCCGAGCCCGACCTTCACCCTGGTCCAGTCCTACGACCTGCCGGCCGGCCTGCTGTGGCATTTCGACCTGTACCGGCTGGCAGCGCCGGAGGAGGTGCTGGAGCTGGGCTGGGACGAGGCGCGGCTGGGCATCTGCCTGGTGGAATGGCCGGACCGGCTGGGCCCGCTGGTCCCCGCCGACCGGCTGAAGATCGAGCTGTCCCACGGCCCGGCCGACGGGCGCATCGCCACCGTCACCGGCCTGGGCGGCCGCGGCGCGGCCCTGGCGCGGGCCCTGCGCGAGGGCGCATGACCGCGCGCGTGTACACGATCGCGGCCGGCGGCGGCGTCGCCGACGCCCTGGCCCGCGGCCTGCTGGCGCAAGCGGCGGGCGACCCGCTGGCGCTGGGCGCCATGACCGTGCTGCTGCCGGGCCGCAGGGCCGGGACCACGCTGCGCGACGCCTTCCTGCGCGCGGCGGAGGGCAAACCCCTGCTGCTGCCCCGGCTGCTGCCGGTCGGCGACATCGACGCCGATGCGCTGGGCCTGGCGGCGGGCGAGACCCCGGCGGTGGCCGAGGCACTGGACCTGCCGCCGGCGATCGCGCCCCGGCAGCGGCAGATCCTGCTGGCGCAGCTGGTCCTGGCGCGCCGGGATCAGGAGGTGGGCGCCGACCAGGCGATGCATCTGGCGGCGGCGCTGGCCCGGCTGCTGGACGAGGTGCAGGCCGAGGGACTCGGCTTCGACCGGCTGGACGGGCTGGTGCCGGAAGAGCTGGCCGAGCATTGGCAGGAGACGCTGCGCTTCCTGCGAATCGTCACCGAGACCTGGCCCGAGGTGCTGCGCGAGCGCGACGCCCTGGACCCCGCCGAATGGCGCAGCCGGCTGACCCTGGCCCAGGCCGAGGCGTGGAAGGCCGCGCCGCCGGCTGCCCCGGTGATCGCCGCCGGCCTCTTGGGCACCAACCCGGCCGAGATCGAGCTGCTGCGCGTCGTCGCGTCGCTGCCGCAGGGCGCGCTGGTGCTGCCCGGGCTGGACCGGGGCATGGACGGCGAGAGCTGGGATCAGCTCGACGACGGCCACCCGCAGCAGCCGCTGAAGCGGATGCTGGAGGGGCTGGGCGTCGACCGGACGGCGGTCGCCGACTGGCCCGCCCCGGGCCCGGGCGGTCCCGACCGCACGGTGCTGCTGCGCGAGGTGATGCGGCCCGCCGCCACCACCGACGCCTGGCGCAGCCCGGCCGGGCTGGACGCCGCGGCGCTGGCCGGCCTCGCCCGGATCGACTGCGCCACGGCGCAGGAGGAGGCGGGCGTGATCGCCCTGCTGCTGCGCGAGGTGCTGGAGACGCCCGGCCGCACCGCCGCGCTGGTAACGCCGGACCGCGACCTGGCCCGCCGGGTGGCGGCCCACCTCACCCGCTGGCAGGTGGCGGTCGACGATTCGGCCGGCCGGCCGCTGGCCGACACTCCGGTCGGCGCCTATCTGCGGCTGGCCGGCGACGTCGCCTTCCGCGACGCCTCGCCGCTGTCGGTGCTGGCGCTGCTGAAGCACCCGCTGGCGGCCGGCGGTGAGCCGATCGGCTTGTTCCGCGAGGCGCTGCGGCGGCTCGAGCGCGAGGTGCTGCGCGGCCCGGCGCCGGAGCCGGGCATCGCCGGCCTGAAGGCGGCGCTGGCCGCCGGCGGCGGCGGCCCGGCGCTGGCCGGCTGGCTGGACAAGGTGGGCGGCATCCTCGGCCCCTTCGTCGCCGCGGTGCGCGAGGAGTCACAGTCCCCGGCCGAGCTGCTGCGGCTGCACATCGAATGCGCCGAGGCCCTGGCCGCCACCGATGCCGAGCCCGGCCCGGCCCGGCTGTGGCGGGCCGAGGACGGCGAGGCGGCGCAGACCCTGATGGACGAGCTGCTGGCCGGCTTCGACGGCTTCCCGGCGATCCCCGGCCAGGACTGGCCCGGACTGTTCGAGGCGATGATGGACGGAGCGGTGGTGCGGCCGCGCTGGGGCCGGCACCCGCGGCTGGCGATCCTGGGCCCGGTCGAGGCGCGGATGGCGCGGTTCGACCGCATCGTGCTGGGCGGGCTAAACGAGGGCACCTGGCCGGCCGCGCCCGCCGCCGACCCCTGGCTGTCGCGGCCGATGCGGCGGCAGTTCGGCCTGCCGGCGCCGGAGCGGCGGATCGGCCTGGCCGCCAACGACTTCGCCCAGGCCGCCGCCGGCGCCGAGGTCATCCTGACCCGGGCGGAGAAGGTGGAGGGCACGCCGACCGTGCCGTCGCGCTGGCTCTTGCGGCTGCAGGCGGTGCTGGACGGCGCCGGGCTGGCCCTGGCGCCGCCGGCGCGCGACTGGCGCGCCTTGGCCCGCCACATCGACGAGCCGGAGGCGGTGCGGCCGGTGGCGCCGCCCCGGCCGAAGCCGCCGGTCGCGGCCCGGCCGCGGCGCCTGTCGGTCACCCAGATCTCGGTCTGGATGCAGGATCCCTATGCCATCTACGCCCGGATGGTGCTGAATCTCTCGCCGCTGGACCCGATCGAGGCCGAGCCCGGGGCGTCGGAGCGCGGCACCGCGATCCATGCCGCTTTGGCCGCCTTCCTGCAGGCCCATCCCGACACGCTGCCGCCGGACGCGCTGGACCGGCTGCTGGCGCTGGGCCGGGCGGAGTTCGCCAGGCTGCCGCCGGGTCCGGACATCCGCACTTTCTGGTGGCCGCGCTTCGCCCGCATCGCCGCCTGGTTCGTCGAGACCGAGGCACGGCTGCGTGCGGCCGGGCGGCGCGCCATCCTGACCGAGCAGAAGGGGCTGGTCACCCTGCCCGCCCCGGGCGGGCCCTTCGCCCTGTCCGGCGTCGCCGACCGCATCGACCGGGGACCGGACGGGCTGGTGGTGGTCGACTACAAGACCGGCGTGGTGCCGTCGAACGAGCAGATCCTGGCCGGCCACCAGCCGCAGCTGCCGTTGGAGGCGATGATGATCCGCGACGGCGGCTTCCCCGGCGTGCCCGAGGGCGTGCCGGTGGCCGGGCTGGAGCATTGGCGCCTGTCCGGCGCCGCCACGGCCGGCGAGATCAAGCCGGTGAAGCCGGCCGAGGGCGACCTCGCCGCCCTGGCCGACCAGGCGCTGGGCGGGCTGATGGGGCTGATCGCCCGCTTCGACCTGCCGGAGACGCCGTATCTGTCCCAGCCGCGCGGCCTGGCGCCGCGCTTCTCCGACTACGCCCATCTGGCCCGGGACAAGGAATGGTCGGCGGGAGGGGGCGAGGGATGAGCGCGATCCGCCCTGATCCCACGGCGACGCAGCGCCGTGCCTCCGACCCCCAGCATTCGGTCTGGGTCGGCGCCTCGGCCGGCACCGGCAAGACCAAGGTGCTGACCGACCGGGTGCTGCGGCTGATGCTGGCCGGCACGCCGCCCGACCGCATCCTGTGCATCACCTTCACCCGCGCCGCCGCGGCGGAGATGGCCAACCGCATCGCCGCCACCCTGGCGCGCTGGGCGACGATGCCGGACGACGCGCTGCAGCTGGCCTTGGCCGACCTGATGGGCGCGCCGCCGACGACCGCGGTGCAGACCGAGGCGCGGCGCCTGTTCGCCCGGGTGCTGGACGTGCCCGGCGGCATGCGCATCCAGACCGTGCACAGCTTCTGCCAGTCGCTGCTGCGCCGTTTCCCGGTCGAGGCCGGGCTGCCACCGCAATTCGAGCTGATCGACGACCGCAGCGCCGCCGAGATGCTGGAGCGGGTGCGCCGCCAGGTGCTGGCGGATGACGACCTGGGCTGGGCGGTGGACCGGGTCGCCGCCTCGGTCGGTGCCGACGAGTTCAGTGAGATCGTGCGCGCTTTGGTGGCCGAGCGCGGCCAGCTGACCCGCCTCTTGGACGAGCATGGCGGGCTGGCCCCGCTGGTGGCGCAGATCCGCGCCCTGCTGGACCTGCCCGCGGGCGCCACCGCCGACAGCCTGCTGCGCGACGCCTGCGCCGATTCGGCCCTGGATTGCGACGCGGTGCGCGCCGCGGCCTATGCCCTGCTGAACAGCAGCGCGACCAAGGACCAGGACCGCGGCACCGCTATCGCCAACTGGCTGGAGAACGCCGACGGCCGCGTCGGACGCTGGGGTGACTATCTGCGCGCCTTCCTGACCAAGGAGGGCACGGTCTACAAGACGCTGGCGACCAAGGCCGTCGCCGCCATGCCCGGCGTGCTGGACGCGCTGATGGCCGAGGCCGACCGCATCCTGGCCCTGACCGAGCGGCTGCGCGCCGCCGAGACCGCCGACGCCACCGCCGCCCTGCTGACCCTGGGCGCGGCGCTGATCGAGCGCTACCGGGCGGAGAAGGCGCGGCGGACCCTGCTGGACTATGACGACCTGATCCTGCAGGCCGGCGACCTGCTGGAGCGGCCGGGCAAGTCCGCCTGGGTGCTGTTCAAGCTGGACGGCGGCATCGACCACGTGCTGATCGACGAGGCGCAGGACACCAGCCCGGAACAGTGGCGCGTGGTCCAGGCGCTCACGGCGGAGTTCTTCGCCGGGCTGGGCGCCCGCGAGGATGTCGACCGCACCGTCTTCGTCGTCGGCGACGAGAAGCAGTCGATCTTCAGCTTCCAGGGCGCCGACCCGGCCGAGTTCAGCCGCGTGCACGGCCTGTTCGACCGCCGCAGCCGCGAGGCCGAGCGGCCGTTCCACACCATCCCGCTGGAGACCTCGTTCCGCTCCGTCTCCGCCGTGCTGGAGCTGGTCGACGCCGTCTTCGCCCGCGGCCCGGCGCTGGACGGGGTGGCGCCGGAGCCGCCGCGCCATTTCGTGTCCGAGCGGCGGCGGCTGCATGGCGGGCTGGTCGAGCTGTGGCCGCTGCTGGGCCCGAGCGAGAGCGACGAGCCGCCGGCCTGGGAGCCGCCGACCGAGCAGCGCGGCATCAGCGACCCCGGCGCGCGGCTGGCCCGGCTGATCGCGGCCCGGATCGCCGGCTGGCTGCGCGACGGCGCGATCCTGGAGTCCCAGGGCCGCCCGATCCGGCCCGGCGACGTGCTGATCCTGGTGCGCACCCGCAACCGCTTCTTCGTCGAGCTGATGCGGGCGCTGAAGGCCGCCAATGTCCCGGTCGGCGGCATGGACCGCATGGTGCTGACCGAGCAGCTGGCGGTGATGGACCTGATGGCGCTGGCCCGCTTCCTGCTGCTGCCGGAGGACGACCTGTCCCTGGCCGAGCTGCTGAAGGGCCCGCTGATCGGGTTCGACGACGACCGGCTGTTCGCCCTGGCCCATGGCCGGCCGGGCACGCTGTGGACGGCGATGGCGGCGTCGCCCGATCCGGCGGTGAAGGCGGCCCGCGCCTGGCTGGCGGAGATCCTGGACCGGGTCGACTTCCAGGCGCCGTTCGAGCTGTTCTCCGGCGTGCTGGCCCGGCCCTGCCCGGGCGACGAGATCTCCGGCCGCCGGGCCATGCTGGGCCGGCTGGGGCCGGAGGCGGAGGACCCGCTGGACGAGTTCCTGTCGCTGGCGCTGGGCTTCGAGCGGCAGCTGCCGCCGTCGCTGCAGCGCTTCCTGCACTGGCTGGAGACCGGCGAGACCGAGGTCAAGCGCGAGCAGGAGCAGGGTGACGGCCAGGTGCGGATCATGACCGTGCACGGGTCGAAGGGCCTGCAGGCGCCGATCGTGATCCTGCCCGACCTGGTCGGCATGCCGCGCGGCGGCGCCCGGGCCGGGGAGAAGATCCTGTGGCCCGACGAGGCCCTGCCGGTGCCGCTGTGGGCGCCGCGCGCCGCCGACCGCCCGCCGGTCTATCGCGAGGCGATGGAGCGCGCCGACCACCGCCGCGACCAGGAATACCGCCGCCTGCTCTATGTCGCCCTGACGCGGGCCGAGGACCGCCTCTACCTCTGCGGTCACTACGCCACCGAGCGCGGCAAGCCGGCCGAGGGCTGCTGGTACCATCTGGTCCGCGACGGTCTGGCGACGCTGCCGGACGCCGCGACGGTGGCGATCGACGGCGTCGACGGCGAAGGCCTGCGCCTGCACCGGCCGCAGGCCGACCGGCCGGCCGGGCCCGATACGGTTGCGCCTTCCCTAGAGGCCGAGGCTCCGCCTCCGGACTGGCTGCACCGCCCGCCGCCGCCGGAGCCCGACCCGACCCGGCCGCTGACCCCGTCGCGGCCGGAGGCCGAGCCGCCGGCCCGGTCGCCGCTGGAGGGCGGCGACCAGGGCCGGTTCCGCCGCGGCGCCCTGATCCACGCCTTGCTGCAGGCGCTGCCCGACCTGCCGCCCGAGGCGCGCGAGGCGGCGGCGCGGCGCTACCTGGCCCGGCCGCAGCACGGCCGCGACGAGGCCGAGCAGGCGGAGATCGTGGCCACCACCCTGGCGGTGCTGGACCAGCCGGGCTTCGAGGCGCTGTTCGGCCCCGGCAGCCGGGCCGAGGTGCCGGTGGTCGGCCTGGTCGAGGGCCGCGCCCTGTCCGGCCAGATCGACCGGCTGGTGGTGACGCCCGATTCGGTGCTGGTGGTGGACTACAAGACCAACCGCCCGCCGCCGGCCAGCGTCGAGGCGGTGCCGCGCGCCTATCTGGTGCAGATGGCCGCCTACCGCGCCGCGCTTCGCCTGGTTTATCCAGGCCGGACAGTGCGCTGCGCGCTGTTGTGGACGGAGGGTCCGAGGCTGATGGAGCTCCCGCCCGCGACGCTGGACCGGCATGCCCCGGGCGCATCGTCTTGACCTTGTTCCGTTCCGGTCCCTACCCTATCTCCACGTGGTGAGGTGGCGTCCCCGCCCCTAAGGCAAGGAATTTCCATGAGCACGAAGCCCGTCTCGGATACCAGCTTCGAAACCGACGTCCTGAAGGCCTCGGGTCCCGTCCTGGTGGACTTCTGGGCCGAATGGTGCGGCCCCTGCAAGATGATCGCCCCGGCGCTGGAGGAGATCGCCGCCGAGTTGGGCGAGAAGGTCAGCGTCGTCAAGCTGAACATCGACGACAACCCGCTGACCCCGCCGAAATACGGCGTGCGCGGCATCCCGACCCTGATGCTGTTCAAGGACGGCCAGGTCGCCGCCACCAAGATCGGCGCCGTGCCGAAGGGCGCGCTGCACCAGTGGGTCGAGAGCAACCTCTGATCCTGCGGCGATCCTGACGAAAGCCCCGCTCCGGCGGGGCTTTTTCATGGGCGATGGGCCGGGTTCGCCTACTCCACCTTCTCGCCCGGATACGCGCCCCAGAAGGACGCGCGGCGCATCCAGCCGCGATAGCCCTTGAGGTCGACATAGCACCAGTCGGCCTGCGCCCCGTCGCCCGGGCAGCGCAGCAGCGAACCGATCACCCCCGGCTCCGCCTTCGCCATCAGCCCCGAACCCTCGCTGGGCTCGTTGTAGATCGGCTGGTCCTCCTTGCCGGTGACCACCAGGCTGCGCCGGCGGGTCAGCAGTGCCTGGTGCACCCAGCCCTCGATCCCCTCCCAGTCGCGCACCCGGCGCCAAGTGTCGAACTCCGCGATCACCTCGACCGGCAGGCCCTTCTTGCTGACCACCCATTCGACCGGATAGCGCTCGCCCGGCCCGGTGCGGAGGTTCACCTCGTCCGACCGCAGCGACACGAATCGCGGCACCGGCTGGCCGCTGCCGGCGGCATGGGCCGCGAGCGGCACGGCGGCGAGGAGAAGGGCGGCGAGGAGGCGGCGCATGGGGCTCCGTCTGGCGGCGGTCGATGCCGACACAAGAATCCCGGCCGCCGCCGCCGTCAAGTGCGTCCGTAGCGGCGCATGATCTCCGGCAGCCGCTCGACCGGCAAAGCGTGGCTGACCCGGCCCTGGCGGCCCCTGGTGGTCTCGGCGGCGCAGAGCGAGTTCCAGATCGCCTCCTCCGTCGCCTCGACCACCGCCGCCATCAGCGGCTGCAGCGCGAAATCCGGCAGCATGCGCAGGTTCTCGAAGGGCAGCGCCCGGCCGGTATCGGTGGCCTGGCCGAGGTCGTTGCCGGTGGAGAAGGCGATGAACACGTCGCCGCTGCCCGGCCAGCCGAGGCCGCCGACCCGCGCCAGGCCCAGCCCGGCCCGCTGGGCCAGCCGCTTCAGCTGGTGCGGGAACAGGGGCGCGTCGGTGGCGACCACCACCAGGATCGAGCCCTCGACCCGGCGCTGGGCGAAGCAGCTGGGCACGTCGGCGACCGGGATCTCGCGCCCGACCGGCACGCCGTCGAGCAGCAGCCGGTCGCGGTCGCCGTAATTGGTCTGCACCAGGATGCCGACGGTCCAGCTGTCGGCCCCCTGGGCGACGATGCGCGAGGCGGTGCCGGTGCCGGCCTTGAACTCATGCGCGTTCGTGCCGGTGCCGCCGCCGGCGCAGCCCTCGGCCACCGGATCGGCGGTGGCGCGGCGCAGCGCCTCCAGCGCATGGTGCGGCCGCAGCACGAAATGCTCGCTCTCGGACAGCCAGCCGTCATAGGTCTCGGCCACCAGCGGCATCTTGAAGTCGGCGCCGGTGGCCAGCGTCATCTCGGCCTCCACCATGCCCTCGTGCACGGCGCCGATCGAGAAGGTGCCGGTCAGGGCCAGCGGGCCGCAGAGCAGGCCGAATTCGTTGATCCAGGTCAGGCCGGTGACCTCGCTGTTGCCGTTCAGCACATGGCCGGCGGCGAACAGGTTGCGGCGCCAGATCTCGCCGTCCTGCGGCACGATCGCGGTGATGCCGGTGCGGATGACGTGCGGCGCCTCTTCCATCAGGGTGACCTGGCCGACCAGCACGCCGGGAACATCGGTGATGCCGTTCTTCGGGCCGGGCGGCAGCGTGCCGATCGACAATCCCAGATCCCGCAACCTCGCGCGCGCCATCCCACCCTCGCTCTGATATCGGAGCTTCGCCCCCGTGCCTGGGTAGCAGGCCGGGCGGGCGCGATCTACGCCCCGATTGGGTGGGCGGCTGCGGCCCCATTCGAGCCGGAGGTAAAGAAAAAGGGCCGACCCATGGCCGGCCCGAGTTGAACAGGGAGGTTCATGCACGATGCGGACGTGCACCCGTAGAACCCTTCGCAAAGGGGGAGGTTCCCACCCCCTTGAAAAATTTTGCCCGCCATGCATGCGCCGCCGGAATTTGCCTATCTTCTAGGCGGAACGGGCCCCGTCGCTATCCCAGAGCGGCGTCGAACAAGGCCTCGTAATCGGCCCGCGACACCGGCCGGGCGTTGCTGGCGGTGGAGTGGTCGGCCAGGGCGCCGGCGACCGCGCGGTCGCGATGCGCCTCGGTCACACCCATCTGCCGCAGGCTCTTCGGCAGGCCGAGCCGAGCGTTGAGGTCCTCGATCGCGGCGGCGAGGTCGGCGTCCTCCGCCAGCCCCATGGCGCGGGCCAGCCGGGGATATTTCGCGGCCGCCGCCGGGGCGTTGAAGCGCAGCACCGCCGGCAGGATCACGGCGTTCAGCGTGCCGTGATGCAGCACCGGGTCGGGGATGGCGCCCAGCGCATGCGACAGGCCGTGCACCGCGCCCAGCCCCTTCTGGAAGGTCAGCCCGCCCTCCAGCGCCGCCATCATCATCTCGGCCCGCGCCTCGCGGTCGCCGCCGTCGGCCACCGCCCGCGGCAGGAAGCGCATGGCGCGGCCGGCGCCGTCCAGCGCGATGGCATCGGCCGGCGGGTTGGCGCGCGGCGACAGGAAGGTCTCGATGCAATGGGTCAGCGCGTCCATGCCGGTCGCGGCGGTCAGGAGCGGCGGCAGGCCGAGCGTCAGCTCGGGGTCGCAGACGGCGCGGGCCGGGATCAGATGCGGGCTGATCAGCGCCAGCTTGCGGCCGTCGCGCAGGGTGATCAGGGCGCCGCGCCCGACCTCGCTGCCGGTGCCGGCGGTGGTCGGCACCGCGACCAGCGGCGCCACCGGGCCGATGCGGCCGGCGCCGCCCTCGATCAGCGCGTATTCGGCCAGCTGCCCGGCATGGGTGGCGCGCAGGGCCACGGCCTTGGCCAGGTCCATGGCCGAGCCGCCGCCGAGCGCCACCAGCCCGTCGCAGGCGGCGTGCCGGAAGACCTCGAACGCCGCATCGACCGCCGCCTCGGTCGGGTTGCCCGGCGTCTCGGCAAAGACAGCATGCTCCGCCGGCAGCATCCGGCGCACCCGGTCGAGCAGCGGCAGCCGGGCGATGCCCGGATCGGTGACCAGCAGCGGCTTGCGGATGCCGAGCTCCGCCAGCTCCTGCGGCAGCAGCTCGACCGCGCCCGCCCCGAAGCGGGTGGTGGTCAGATAGGTGATGGTGTCGGCCATCGATGCGGTCCTCGGTCCTGGCGATCTGGGAGTCCACGGAAACCCTAGAGGATGACGCCCGGTATCGGAAGCCGGCGCAAAGCCTTTGCGCGCCCCGGCGCAATACGCAAAACGATCCATGGAGGCCGGCGATAAGCTGCCGCGGCAACGATCCCGGAGCCGCCATGACCGCCCGCCCCGTCCTCGACCATGCCCGCCTGATCGACCGGCTGCAGCGCCTGGGCGCCATCGGCCGCGGCCCGTCCGGCGGGCCGACCCGGCTGGCCGCGACCGATGCCGACCGCGACGGCCGCGACCTGGTGGCGGGCTGGATGCGGGAGGCCGGGCTGGAGGTGCGGGTCGACCGCATCGGCAACATCTTCGGCCTCTGGCCCGCCCCCGGCGCCGCCGATCCGGTGATGGTCGGGTCGCATATCGACACGGTGATCGACGCCGGCATCTATGACGGCTGCTTTGGCGTGCTGGCCGGGCTGGCAGTGGTCGAGGCGCTGCGGGCCGCCGGCGCCAGGCCGGCCCGGCCGGTCGCGGTCGCCACCTTCACCAATGAGGAGGGCGTGCGGTTCCAGCCGGACATGATGGGGTCGCTGGTCCATGCCGGCGGGCTGGACCTCGACGCCGCCCTGGCCACGGTCGGCACCGACGGCGCCGTGCTGGGCGAGGAGCTGGCGCGGATCGGCTATGCCGGCGACCTCGCGCCCGGATCGATCCGGCCGGCCTGCTATCTCGAGCTGCACATCGAGCAGGGCCCGGTGCTGGAGGCGGAGGGGCTGGCGATCGGCGCCGTCGACACGCTGCAGGGCATCTCCTGGCAGCGGATCACCATCGCCGGCGCCGCCAACCATGCCGGCACCACGCCGATCGCGGCCCGCCGCGACGCCGGGCTGGCCGCCGCCCGGGTCATCGCCCATCTGCGCGACCGCGTGGCCGGCGCCAATGCCGGAACGCTGGCCACGGTCGGCTCGCTGCGGCTGGAGCCGGGCGCGATCAACGTCATCCCGTCCCGCGCCGTGTTCACGGTCGACCTGCGCGACCCGGACGAGGAGCGGCTGCAGGCGGCCGAGGCGGCGCTGGCAGGCTATCTCGAGACGTTGGCTGCGGCCGAGGGCGTCGAGGTGGCGACCGAGCGGCTGGCCCGATTCGAGCCGGTGCGCTTCGACCCCGAGCTGGTGCGGCTGATCGCCGAGGCGGCGGAGCGGCGCGGCCATCGCTGGCGGCGCATCACCTCCGGCGCCGGACACGACGCCCAGATGATCGCCCGGATCGCGCCGTCGGCGATGATCTTCGTGCCCAGCCGCGGCGGCATCAGCCACAACCCGGCGGAGTTCACCGCGCCGGACCAGCTGGCTGCCGGCGCCGATGTGCTGCTGGACGTGGTGGCGCGGCTGGTGGACGCCTGAGGCCAGGTCGCTCCCATTTTGTCATGCCCGGGCCTGACCCGGGCATCCAGGAAATGTCGATGCCGCTCCCGGCGGCCTCTGGATTGCCGGGTCAAGCCCGGCAATGACAGAAAAGGAAAAGGCCTTCTGACCTAGGCCCGGATCAGGGTTCCGACGCCGCCTTCGGTGAAGACCTCGAGCAGCACGGCGTGCGGCACGCGGCCGTCCATGATCACCGCCCCCTCGACCCCCTGCTCGACCGCCGAGATGCAGGTCTCGAGCTTCGGGATCATGCCGCCGGAGATGGTGCCGTCGGTCATCAGCTCGCGCGCCCGGGCCAGCGGCAGCTCCTGGATCAGCGCCTTATCCTTGTCCAGCACGCCGGCGACGTCGGTCAGCAGGAAGAAGCGGGTGGCGTTCAGCGCCGCGGCGATGGCGCCCGCCGCCGTGTCGGCGTTGATGTTGTAGCTCTCGCCGCGCGGGCCGACGCCGATCGGCGCGATCACCGGGATGAAGTCGCTGTCCTCGAACGCCTCGAGGATCTCCGGGTTCACCGCCGCCGGCTCGCCGACGAATCCCAGGTCGAGGATGCGCTCGATGTTGCTGTCGGGGTCGCGCTTGGTGCGCTGCAGCTTGCGGGCCGAGATCAGCGCCCCGTCCTTGCCGGAGACGCCGACCGCCTTGCCGCCGACCGCCTGGATGGCCGAGACGATCTGCTTGTTGATGTTGCCGGACAGCACCATCTCGACCACGTCGACGGTGTTGCGGTCGGTGATGCGCAGCCCGTCGACGAATTCCGACTTGATCTGCAGCCGCTCCAGCATCGCGCCGATCTGCGGGCCGCCGCCATGCACCACCACCGGGTTGATGCCGACCTGCTTCAGAAGCACGACGTCGCGGGCGAAGCTCTCGGTCAGCGAATCGTCGCCCATGGCGTTGCCGCCGTACTTGATCACGAAGGTGGCGCCGGCGTAGCGGCGCATGAAGGGCAGCGCCTCGACCAGGGTGTTGGCCTTGTCGAGCGAGGCGGCGGGCAGCTTGGGCGGGGCGGCGAAGGGCTTGGTCATCGGGCTCGTATCCTGCGAGCGGTTGCCGGCGCCCCTCTCATGCCCCAGCGCGCGGCCGCGATCAACCGCGCTCAGCCGTTCTTCGCGATCTCCGCCAGGAAGGCGCGCAGTTCGGGGATGCCCTCGCCCTTGTCGCTGCTGGTCAGCATCACCTTCGGAAAGGCGGCCGGGTGGCGCTTCAGCGCCGCCTCGACCTCCGGGATCCGGCGCTCGCGCTCGCCCTTGCCGACCTTGTCCATCTTGGTCAGCACCACCTGGGTGGCCACGGCGGTGTCGTCGAGCAGCTTCAGGATCTCCGTGTCCGACTCCTTGATGCCGTGCCGGCCGTCGATCAGCACCAGGGCCCGGCGCAGCGTCGCCCGGCCGCGCAGATAGCCCTTCAGCGTGTCGGTCCAGCCCTGGGACAGCGACTTCGACACCTTGGCGTAGCCGTAGCCCGGCAGGTCGACCAGCGACAGTAGGCCGCCGAGGTCGAAGAAGTTGAGCTGCTGGGTGCGGCCCGGGGTGTGGCTGGTGCGGGCCAGGGTCTTCCGCCCGGTCAGCGCGTTGACCAGGCTGGACTTGCCGACATTCGAGCGGCCGGCGAAGGCGATCTCCGGCAGGCCCGCGGGCGGCAGGTCGGACAGCGAGGCCGAGCCCCAGGTGAAGCGGCATTCCTGCGCGAACAGCAGCCGCCCCGCCTCGATCGCCTCCGGTCCGTAGGTGTCCACGCCGGTCGCCTGCGCCTCCGTCACCCCTTGCGGCCCGCCGGCTTGCGCGTGACGGGTCCCTTCGGGGCGGCGGGAGCCTTGGCGTCGCCGCTGCCGTTCTTCTTGCGCGTCACCGAGGGCGGCGCGACCGGCGATTCGGCGCCTTCCTCGACCCCGCCCGAGATCTTCACATGCATGCGCTTCATGATCGACCACTGCTGCAGGATCGTCAGCGTGTTGTTCCACGCCCAGTACACCACCAGGCCGACCGGGAAATGCGCCAGCATGAAGGTGAACACCACCGGCAGCAGCATGAACACCTTGGCCTGGACCGGGTCGGCCGGCGCCGGGTTCAGCTTCTGCTGCAGGAACATGGTCACGCCCATGATCAGCGGCCAGGCGCCGATCATCAGCATCGCCGGCGGGGCCCAGGGGATCAGGCCGAACAGGTTGAACAGCGTGGTCGGGTCGGGCGCCGACAGGTCATGGACCCAGCCGAAGAACGGCGCGTGCCGCATCTCGATGGTGACCAGCAGCACCTTGTAGAGGGCGAAGAACACCGGGATCTGGATCAGGATCGGCAGGCAGCCGGCGGCCGGGTTGACCTTCTCGCGCTTGTACAGCGCCATCAGCTCCTGCTGCTGCTTGGCGCGGTCGTCGGCATAGCGCTCGCGCAGCTTCACCATCTCCGGCTGCAGCGCCTTCATCTTCGCCATCGAGCGGTAGGACTTGTCCGCCAGCGGGTAGAAAAGCAGCTTCAGGGCGAGGGTGAAGATCAGGATCGCGACGCCGAAATTGCCGACCAGGCTGTGGATCCAGGCCAGGACCTTGAAGAACGGCTTGGTCAGGAACCAGAACCAGCCGAAATCGATGGCGAAGTCGAACTTGGTGATGTTCAGCGTCTCGGCATAGCTGCCGATCAGGTCGACCTCCTTGGCGCCGGCGAACAGCCGGCCGGTCGAGTCCACCGTCTGGCCCGGGGCCACGGTGACGGGGTCGGCCTGGTAGGTGGCGAGGTAGCGGCCCTCGCCGTCCGACTGATGCAGGAACTGGGTGTCGACCTTGACCGACTGGTCCGGGATCAGCGCCGCCAGCCAGTACTTGTCGGTGAAGCCGAGCCAGCCGCCGGTGGTGCTGTGGCGGATCGCCTTGTCGTCCTGGACGTCCTTGTAGGTCTTCTCGTCCAGCGTGCCGTTGAAGACGCCGTACGGCCCCTCATGCAGCACGAAATAGCCCTGCGTCACCGGCGTGCCGAAGCGCAGCACCCGGCCGTAGGGGGCCAGCTGCACCGGCTTGTCGGTGTTGTTCACGACCCGCTGGACCACCGTGAACATGAAGTTGGCGTCGACCGAGATGGTGCGCTCGAACACCAGCCCCTGGCCGTTGTCCCAGCGCAGCACCACCGGCGCGTCCGGGGTCAGCGTCTGCCGGTCGGCGGTCCACACCGTGTTCGCGCCCGGCACCACGACCGAGGGGTCGGCCGGCGCCCAGCCGTAATCGGCATAGTAGGGGGACGGGCCGCCCAGCGGCGTCAGCAGCACGATCTCCGGGCTGTTCGGGTCGACCGTCTCGCGGTAGTCGCGCAGGGTGACGTCGTCGATCCGGCCGCCGGTCAGGTTGATCGAGCCGTGCAGGCGCGGCGCGTCGATCTTGACCCGGCTGGTCTGGGCCAGCGCCTGGGCGCGGTCCATCGGCGCCTGCGCGGCGCTGCCGATCGCGGTCGGCGCCTGGGGCGACGCGGTCGAGGTGGTGGTGGCCTGCTGCTGCGGCGCCGGGGTCGGCTTCGGCGCCGGGAACAGGAACTGGAAGCCGAGAAGGATGGCCAGCGACAGGGCGATCGCCAGGATCAGGTTCTTCTGGTCGGTCATCGCATCAGGGCTCCGGTCCCGGCCCCTGCCCCTTGATCTGGCCGGCCGGTCAGTCGTGTACGGTCAATGGTCGGTGGGCCGGGCCGCGCCGCAGCAGGCGTCATGGCCCCGTCCACCGGCAGTCTTGGTCAGGGTATCGGGCACGGGGTCATACCCCGACCCGCCCCAGGGGTGGCAACGCGCAATGCGCCGCAGGGCCAGCCAGCCCCCGGCGATCGCACCGTGCCGCTCAATAGCCTCGATCGCGTATGCGGAGCAAGTGGGCGCGAAGCGGCACTGGCGTCCGATCAGCGCCGACAGGCTGTAGCGGTAGCCGATCACCAGGGCGCGCAGCCCGTGGGCCAGCGGGCTCATGCCGCGGTTCCTCCCGCCTCCGCCCCTGCGGCCTCTGGCGCCGGGCGCACGGCCCCCAGCTTCTGCAGCGCGCGGTCGAGATCGGCGACGAGGTCGGCGAACGGCCGGCGGATGGTCTCGCCGCGGGCGATCAGCACCAGGTCGAGCCCCGGCGCCGCCCGACGGCCCAGCACCTCGGCGGCGGCGGCGCGCAGCCGTCGGCGCGCCCGGTTGCGGGCGACCGAATTGCCGACCTTGCGGCTGGCGGTGTAGCCGACGCGGAGATCGCAGCCGGCCGTCGCCTCCGCATCGGTCCCAGCCTGGTCCCAGCGGCGCAGCTGGACGATCACGCCCGGCTGCGCCCATTTGCGGCGCGTGCCGGCCACGGCCAAAAACTCGGCCCGCTTCTTCAGCCGGCCGAGGCGGATCATGGAAGGATCGTCAAGGCGGACGCGCATCCGGTCACCCCGGCCGCGAAAGCCGGTTAAGCGGAGAGGCGCTTCCGGCCCTTGGCGCGGCGATTGGACAGCACGCGGCGACCGCCGACGGTCTCCATGCGGGCGCGGAAGCCGTGGCGGCGCTTACGCACCAGCTTGCTCGGCTGATAGGTTCTCTTCACGGTCGGAACTCCGGATGGCTCACTGCGCCCTTCCGGACGCAAAACGGTCGCGGGTTATAGGCATGACCGGCGCCCGAGTCAATCGATCCGGCTACGGATCGGTGTGGGGGATCGGTGCGGGGATGCGCCGGACGCGGATCTTCCGGTAGATTGGGCGCCATGGCATGGAATCCCACCAACACCCTGAAATTCGCCGGCCCGCGGCTGCAGCCCGGGCTCGACCTCATCACCCGGCTGCCGGACATCGAGGCGCGGCGGATCGTCGATCTCGGCTGCGGCACCGGCGCGCTGGCCGCCCAGCTGGCCGAGCGCTGGCCGCGCGCCGCGGTCACCGGGCTCGACCGCGACCGCAACGCCCTGCGCGAGGCGCGGCAGACCCATCCGGACCTGGACTGGGTCGAAGGCGACATCGCCGACTGGACGCCCAAGGAGCCGGTGGACCTGATCTTCTCCAACGCCGCGCTGCAATGGGTGGAGGGGCATGACGCGCTGGTCCCGCGCCTGCTGTCCTTCCTGGCCCCCGGCGGCGTTCTGGCGGTGCAGATGCCGCGCAACCACGACGCGCCGAGCCATGTGCTGATGCGCGCCCTGGCGTCGGAGCCGCCCTGGGCCGGCCGGATCCCGCTGCGCCGCCCGCCGGTCGGCACTCCGGCCGCCTATTACGACCTGCTGGCGCCGCGCACCGAGGCGCTGGACATCTGGGAGACCGAGTACCTGCACGTTCTGAAGGGCGACAATCCGGTGCTGCACTGGGTCCGCGGCACGGCGCTGCTGCCGGTGATGGCGGCGCTGTCGGGGCCGGAGCTCGACGCCTTCATCGCCAGCTACGCCGCCCGGCTGGCCCAGGCCTATCCGCCGCAGCCCGACGGCAGCACCCTGTTCCCGTTCCGCCGCCTGCTGCTGCTGGCCCGGGTGGGGGCGTGAAGCGGACCCGGCTGTCACCGCTCCTCAAACCTCCCGGATACCCTGACAGCCGGCCGCCTTCGCAGCCTTGACGAATTTGCGGTCGAAGGTCGCGAAGCCTTCGCAATGCGCCGATCGGCCGAGGTGAAGCGCATCAGCGAAATCCATCCCCTTCTCGGCGAGGTCGAGGGCGGCGGCGACAATGGCTCCGTCCTCGACCGTCACCGTGGGAAGGCCCGCGAACGCCCGCAGCGCGCGCACAACATCTACCGGGCGATAGCCGTAGGCGCTGCGCAGCACCCATTCGACTTCGAGCATGACCGTGACCGGGGCGAAGACCGGCTGGCCATCGATCAGCTTGCGGGCACGGGCAGACTGGCCGGGATGGTCGCCGGTCAGGTAACGGACGATCAGATTGGTATCAATCGCGAGCATGCCGCCGCCGGGCCTCGGCGAGCACGGCGGCGTCCATCTCCTCGAGCGACTTGGGCGTGCCGCGATGGGGAAGCGAGCCGAACACGTCCTCGGGCCGCGTCCCGGGAAAGGCTGGGATGGGCCGCAACAGCACGCCTTCGGGCGTTTCCTCGACCAGCAGCCGCGTTCCCGCCCGCCACTCCCGCCGCTGGCGGATGGTGCTGGGCAGGATCACCTGCCCCTTGGTGGAAACGGTGGTCGTGAGCTGATCCGCGCCGGCCATCACGCTCGCATCCCGCCAAAGTAAGACGATGGTAAGATAGAGACCGAAGGCACGCGCTTCAAGTGGTGGGCCAGATCCCTTGCTGGCCGAAAGGTCCGGCAGAGCCCAGTGCCCGGACGGCCTGGACGATCGTCTGCCGATAGTCGCCCGCCTGCTTCGGACCGAAGGCTTGGGTGGTCCAATGAAGGATGGAAGCGCGGTCCTGGTTGGCCGCGATGTCTCAGCGGACCTGCCAACGGCCCCCGGCCATCCGGAATCAGTCCGCCGAACCGGATTCGAGGGCGCCGGCTATGGCTTTCTCGGCTATCGCATTCATGTGCCGCTCCAGATCGTCCATGGAGTCGAACTCGGTGTACTCCCCGCGCTCCATCGCGGCGATTCCGACATCGACTGCGGCCCGGAGGCGCTCCAGCCTGGCCGCATTCTCCTGCTCCCGCTGTTCGACGAGGCGGAGGCCCTCGCGCAGGACCTCGCTGGCGTTCTGGTAGCGGCCGGACTTGACCAGCCCTTCGATCAGCTTGGCCTGATGATCGGTCACGACGACGTTGCGGGTCGGCATCAGCGCTGTCCTCTGAACACGGCTGCAGACCCATAAGATAGGGCGATTGGCATAATATGCTAATCGCCCCGATCGTGTTCGGCCTGCGCCGCCCTCACTTCCGCGGCTTGTACCAGGCGTCCAGGGTCTCCTGCACCTTGGCGGCGGCCTGCTCGGCGGTCATGGTGCCGTTCAGCACCTGGGCCGAGACGTTCCAGATCGCCTGGTCGACATTGGGCTTGCCGCGCGACAGGATCTGGTGCGCCAGGCGGATGTTGCCGCCGCATTTGTCCTTCCAGCTCTGGAACTCCGCCGCCAGCGGGTCCTTCAGTTCGACCTTGTGGGTCGACAGGGTGAAGAAGCCCGGCAGGGCGTTGGTGTAGAGCGTCGCGAACTCGGCCGAGGCGACCCATTCCAGGAAGGCGCGCGCCGCCTCCGGATGCTTGGTATGGGCGTTCATGCCGAAGCCGATATCGGTGTGGTTCGAGATGAAGCACGGATCGCCCGCCTTCGCCACCGGCGGCGGGAAGGCGCCCATCGGGAACTCGGCCTGGGCTTCGAACAGCGGGATCTCCCACGACCCGGCCGGGTAGATCGCGGCCCGACCGAGGGTGAACAGGTTCTGGCTGTCCGGGTAGGACTGCGCCTCGTAGCCGTCGGCCAGATAGGGCTTCCACTTCGCCAGCTCGGCCCAGGCGGCGACATAGGGCGGGTCGGTGAACTTGGCGGTGCCGGCGATCAGCGCCTTGCGGCCGGGATCGCCCTGCCAGTGGTTCGGGCCGATGTTCTGGAAGCCCATGGTCGCGGCCTCCCATTGGTCGGCGGTGCCGATCGACAGCGGGATCTCCCCGGCGGCCTTGATCTTGTCGAGCAGGGCGAAGAACTCGGCCTCCGTCTGCGGCGGCGCCAGGCCGAGCTTGTCGAAGATCTCCTTGTTGTAGATGAAGCCGCCGATGACCGAGCCGACCGGCACGCAGTAGGTGGTCTTGCCGTCGTCGGTGCTCCAGGCCGTCCGCGACGCCTCCGGGAAGGCGTCGATGCCCTTGAGGTCGTTGACCGAGGCCAGATGGCCCTTCTGGAACAGCGCCAGCGAAGCGTCGAAGGCGCGGCAGGCGACGATGTCGCCGGCGACCCCGCCCTCCATCTTGGCGTTCAGCGCGGCGTTGTACTCGGTCGGGGCAGAGGGCGCGAAGTTCAGCTTGATCCCCGGATGCGACGCCTCGAAGGCCGGGATGATCGTGTCCTGCCAGATCTTGAGGTCGTCGTTGCGCCAGCTCTCGATCGTCAGCGTCACGTCCGCGGCCTGCGCGGCACCGGCCAGGACGGCGAGCGCCGCGCCCGTCATCAGGGCGCGGGTCAGGATGGTGGTCATTGTCTCGGGCCTCCCCTTTTGGCTGGTCTAGACCACACGGCAGGCCGGCCGACTTGTCAAGCCCGCGGACGAGGGGAGACGCCCATCAATCGAGCTGCAGCACGATCCCCTTCAGATAGGCGCTCTCCGGCAGCAGCGGATGCACCGGATGGTCCGGCCCGGCGCCGGACTGGCGCAGGATCCGGCCGGTCCGCCCGGCATCGACCAGGCCGCGCGCCACCTGCTCCGCGAACAGCGCCGGGTCGACGTGATGGCTGCAGGAGAAGGCGCAGAGGAAGCCGCCGCGCTCGGTCACCCGCGCCGCCAGGCGGGCCAGCTTGGCATAGCCGCGGGCGCCGGCGGCAAGGTCCTTCTTCGACTTCACGAAGGCCGGCGGGTCGACCACCACCACCGGCCAGCGCTCGCCCTCCCCGCCCCTGCGCTCCAGCTCGGCGAAGGCCTCACCGCGGGCGGTCGAGACGCGATCGGCGACACCGTTGGCCGCCGCCGCCTTGGCCGCCAGCTCCAGCGACGGGGCCGAGCGGTCGACCAGCGTCACCGCCTCCGCCCCCGCCAGCGCCGCCTGGATGCCGAAGCCGCCGGTGTGGGTATAGACGTCGAGTAGCCGCCGGCCGCGGGCCAGCCTGGCCACGAAGGCGCGGTTGTCGCGCTGGTCGAAGAACCAGCCGGTCTTCTGGCCGCCGAGGGGATCGGCCTCGAACTTGGCGCCGTTCTCCTCCACCGCGATCGGGCCGTCGACGGCGCCGCGGGCGACCCGAACCTCCTCCGCCAGCCCTTCCAGGCCGCGCACGGCGCTGTCGTTGCGCAGCACGATCGCGCGGGGCCTCAGGAGATCCTCCAGCGCGTCGCAGAGCGAGCCTTCCAGCCGGTCCATCAGCGCCGTGTTGCTCTGCATCACCAGCACGTCGCCATAGCGGTCGACGATCAGCCCCGGCAGCCCGTCGGCCTCGGCATGGACCAGGCGGTAGAAGGGCCGGTCGAACAGCGCGTCGCGCAGCGCCTGCGCCGCGGCCAGGCGCCGGCGCAGGAAGGCGGTGTCGATCGCCGCGTCCGAGCTGCGGTCGAGCATGCGCACGGCGATCAGCGCGTGCCGGTTGAAGCCGCCGACGCCGAGGGCCTTGCCGTTCGCCGCCTCGACCCGCACCGGGGCGCCCAGCGGCACCTCGCGCAGCTCCGGCGTCATGGCGATCTCGTTCGAGAAGATCCAGGGATGGCCGGCGGCGACGCGCTTGTCGCGGCCGGGCTGCAGGCGGATGAGCGGCAGGTCGGTCATGGCGGCGGAGCATAGGGGCGCGGCCGCAGGACGGGAACCATGATCGGCGTTGACGCCATGCCGGCCGGTCCTGTCTGCTGCCTCTCGCCGCCGCCAACGAGACCGCCATGACCATCCGCCCGGGCCCGCGCAATTCCATCACCGACATCGCCGGCCTGCTGGTCGGCCAGGCCGAGGACATGGCCGCCCGCACGGGCGTGACCGTGCTGCTGCCACAGGCGCGCTGCACCGCCGCCGTCGATGTCCGCGGCGGCGCCCCGGGCACGCGGGACACCGACGCTCTGGACCCGACCTGCCTGGTCGAGGCGGTGGACGCGCTGGTGCTGTCCGGCGGGTCGGTGCACGGGCTGGAGGCCGCGTCCGGCGTCGTCGCCTGGCTGGCCGCGCGCGGCCGCGGCCATCCGGTGGGCCGTGTCCGGGTGCCGATCGTGCCGGCGGCCATCCTGTTCGACCTGACCAATGGCGGCGACAAGGGCTGGGGCGGCACCCCGCCCTACCGCGCCCTGGCGCTGGCCGCCTGCGACGCCGCCGGGGTCGAGGTGCGGCAGGGCAATGCCGGGGCCGGCACCGGCGCCAAGACCGCGACCTGCAAGGGCGGGCTGGGCACCGCCTCGGCGGTCGATCCCGAGACTGGTGTCACGATCGGCGCCCTGGTCGCCGCCAACCCGGTCGGCGCCGTGACCATGCCGGACGGCACCTTCTGGGCCTGGCCCTGGGAGCAGGAGGGCGAGTTCGGCGGCCCGCACCGCCCGGCCGGCCCGGCGACGCCGGAGCCGGTGCTGTACCGCCACCCCGAGGCGGCAGGGGCCGGCGGCAACACCACGATCGGCGTCGTCGCGGTCGACGCCGCCCTGACCAAGGCCGAGGCCCAGCGCCTGGCGATCATGGCGCAGGACGGGCTGGCCCGCGCCATCCGCCCGGTGCACACGCCGATGGACGGCGACACCATCTTCGCCCTGGCCACCGGCGCCGTGCCGCTGCCCGAGCCGCGGGCGGTGGCGCTGGCCCGGATCGGCGCCATCGCCGCCGACTGCGTCGCCCGCGCCATCGCCCGCGGCGTCTGGCATGCCGAAACGCTGGGGCCGCACACCGCCTGGCGGGAGAAATACGGCGCCATCAAGTAAGATCACGACCATGAGTTTCCTGTCATTCCCGGGCTTGACCCGGCAATCCAGAGAGCGTCGAGACCTTCTGGATGCCCGGGTCAAGCCCGGGAATGACACTGAAGAGAGGATTTGCCTTTCGTCCGACGGCTTTCAAAAGCACCAAGGCAAGCCTTGAACCCGCCCCGGCGGCGCTGCCATCATCCGCGGCGAACGCGAAGCGCCGGGATTCGCGCCGGCCGGCGACGGCACGGCCGAACAGGGAGACGACGATGGGGATGAGGGGCATGCTCGCCGCCGCCGTACTGGCGGTCGGGCTGATCGCGACGCCGGCGCTGGCCGCCAAGGACCAGGCCGTGATCGGCATGGTGCTGGAGCCGCCGAATCTGGACCCGACCGGCGGCGCCGCCGCGGCCATCGCCGAGGTGGTCTACGCCAATGTCTTCGAGGGGCTGACCCGGATCGACGAGAACGGCCAGGTGCAGCCCGGCCTGGCCACCGAATGGAAAGTGTCCGACGACGGGCTGACCTACACCTTCACCCTGCGCCGCGGCACCACCTTCCACGACGGCACGAAGTTCGACAGCGAGGCGGTGAAGTTCTCCCTGGACCGCGCCCGCGCCGCCGATTCGACCAACCCGCAGAAGGCGTTCTTCGAGCCGATCCAGTCGGTGGACACCCCGGCCTCGGACCAGGTGGTGATCACCCTGTCGCATCCGGACGGGCTGTTCCTGTTCCATCTCGGCCAGGCGGCGGCGCTGATCGTGGCGCCGAACTCCGCCGCCGGCAACGGCACCCACCCGATCGGCACCGGCCCGTTCAAATTCGTCGAATGGGTGGCCGGCGACCATGTCACGCTCGAACGTACCGACGCCTATGCCGGCGAGAAACCGAAGCTGAACCGGCTGATCTTCCGCTTCGTCGCCGACCCGGCGGCGGCCTCGGCCGCGGTGATGTCGGGCGACATCGACGCCTTCCCGAACATGCCGGCGCCGGAGACGCTGGACCAGTTCAAGGCCGATCCGCGCTTCGCGGTCGAGATCGGCACCACCGCCGGCGAGACCGTGATGGCGGTGAACCAGCGCCGCAAGCCGTTCGGCGACGTGAAGGTCAGGCGAGCTCTGGCCATGGCGATCGACCGCCAGGCGCTGATCGACGGCGCCATGTTCGGCTACGGCACCCCGATCGGCAGCCATTTCGCGCCCTATGAGGCCGCCTACAAGGACCTGACCGGCGCCTATCCCTACGATCCGGCGAAAGCCAAGGCGCTGCTGGCCGAGGCCGGCTATCCCGACGGCTTCAGGGCGACCCTGAAGCTGCCGCCGCCCGGCTATGCCCGCCGCGGCGGCGAGATCATCCAGGCGCAGCTGGCCGAGATCGGCGTCCAGGTCGAGCTGGTGCCGGTGGAATGGGCGCAGTGGCTGGAGCAGGTGTTCAAGGGCTTCGACTACGACATGACCATCGTCGCCCACACCGAGGCGCTGGACATCGACATCTACGCCCGCGGCAAGGACAAGTACTATTTCGGCTACGACAACCCGGCCTTCGACCAGGTGATCCAGCAGCTGAACCGCACGGTCGACCCTGAGCAGCGGAAGGCGCTGTACCAGCAGGCGCAGCAGATCCTGTCCGACGACGAGGCCGCGGTGTTCCTGTTCCAGCTGCCCAAGACCGGCGTGCGCAACGCCAAGCTGATGGGGATGTGGAAGAACAGCCCGATCGCCGCCAACGACATGACCAAGGCCTATTGGGCGGAATGAGAGGGGACGATTCCCTCGTAGGTTGGGTTCGCGGCCCGCGAACCCAACACGGTTCCATGCTGTTGGGTTCGCCATCGGCGAACCCAACCTACGCCCGTCTCTGATCCATGCTCGGCTTCCTGGGGCGGCGGGTGCTGACGCTGCTGTTCACGCTGGTCGCCGCCTCGGTCGTGGTGTTCACCGTGCTCGAGGTGCTGCCGGGCGACCCGGCCCTCTTGATGCTGGGCACCGAGGCGCGCGAGGACACGCTGGCGGCGCTGCGCAGCCAGATGGGCCTCGACCGGCCGGCGCCGGTCCGCTACCTCGACTGGGTCGGCGGCGCCCTGACCGGCGATTTCGGCACCAGCTACACCTACAAGATGCCGGTGGCGACGCTGATCGGCGATCGTCTCGCGGTGACCGCGCCGCTGGCGCTGTTCGCCCTGCTGCTGTCGACCGCGCTGGCCATCCCGCTCGGCATGCTGGCCGCCGTGAAGCACAACCGCGTCGGCGACTGGGGGGTGATGGGGTTCAGCCAGCTCGGCCTCGCCGTGCCCAGCTTCTGGGTCGGCATCATGCTGATCTGGCTGTTCGCGCTGCAGCTCGGCTGGTTCGGCGCCGGCGGCTTCCCCGGCTGGTCCGCCGGCTGGGCCCCGGCGCTGCACGCGCTGATCCTGCCGGCCCTCGCCTTGGCCCTCACCGAGGCGGCGATCCTGGCCCGCATCGTCCGCTCCTCGATGCTGGAGACGATGCGCGAGGACTATGTCCGCACCGCCCGGGCCAAGGGGCTGAGCCGGGGCGAGGTGCTGCGCCGGCACGTGCTGCGCAACGCGCTGATCCCGGTCGCCACCATCGTCGGGCTGCAGTTCGGCTTCCTGATGGCGGGCGCGGTGGTGGTGGAGAACGTGTTCACCCTGCCCGGCCTCGGCCGCCTCGCCTTCCAGGCCATCGCCCAGCGCGACCTGATCGTGGTCAAGGACGTGGTGGTGCTGCTGGCCGCCATCGTCGTCGTGGTCAATTTCCTGGTCGACGTGATCTACGCCGTGATCGACCCGCGGCCGAAGCAGGCGGGGTGATCATGGTCCGGCTGCTCGCCCATCGCGGCTTCGCCCTCGGCCTGCTCCTGTGCCTGGTGTTCATCGGCATGGCCGTGGTCAGCCTCGTCTGGACGCCGTTTCCGCCGAACGCCATCTCGATCCCCCAGAAGCTGCAGGGGCCGGGCGCACTGCACTGGCTGGGCACCGACCAGCTGGGCCGCGACACCCTCTCGCGCATCATGGTCGGCGCCCGCACCTCGGTCGCGGTCGGGGTGGTGGCGGTCGCGATCGGACTCGTCATCGGCGTGCCGCTGGGCCTGTGGGCCGCCGCCCGGCGCGGCTGGACCGACGAGGTGCTGGGCCGCGCCGTCGCCCTGACCTTCGCCTTCCCCGCCATCCTCAGCGCCATCCTGATCACCGCGCTGCTCGGCCCCGGGGCGGTCAACGCCATCCTGGCGATCGGCATCTTCAACATCGCCGTCTTCGCCCGGGTGGCGCGCGGCGCCGCGCTGGTGGTCTATGGCCGCGACTTCGTCCGGGCCGCCCAGTCGCTGGGCCGTTCGCGCCTGGACATCGCGCTGCGCCACGTGCTGCCGAACATGGCCAACGCCCTGATCGTGCAGGCGACGATCCAGTTCGCCATCGCCATCCTGGCCGAGGCGGCTTTGGGCTATCTCGGCCTCGGCACCCAGCCGCCGCAGGCCAGCTGGGGCAAGATGCTGCTGGACGCCCAGACCCTGCTGGCCCAGGCGCCGCTGCAGGCGGTGTTCCCGGGCCTCGCCATCGCCGTGGCGGTGCTGGGCCTCAACCTGATCGGCGACGGGCTGCGCGACCTGCTGGATCCAAGAATGAAGGTCGGGCGCATCGGCTGACGCAAAAACTTTGCGTCATGACACGATCATCGCGCGCATCTCCCGCCCGCCGGCGGATAGGGTCACGACACTTCTACCCACCCCGGGACCGACCATGAAGCTGCTGTACCAGACTCATTCTCCTTACGCTCGCAAGGTGCTGGTGATGGCGCATGAGGCCGGCTTGGCCGGCCGGATCGAGGTGATCCATCACGAGACCAGCCCGACCCGGCGCAACGAGGCGGTCTATGCCGCCAACCCGCTGGGCAAGGTGCCGGTGCTGATCTGCGAGGACGGGCTGGCGCTGTTCGACAGCGTCGCGATCTGCGACCACCTGGACGGCCTGCATGACGGTCCGAAGCTGATCCCGCCCGCTGGCCGGGCGCGCGCCCTGACCCTGCGGCTGCAGGCGCTGGCCCAGGGGCTGGCCGATGCCGGCATCGCCCTGCGCTGGGAGACCGAGCGCCGGCCGGAGGCGCTGCGCTATCCCGCCCTGGCCGAGGGCCAGGCGGCGAAGCTGGTCGCAGCCTACGACTTCGTCGAGCGCGAGGTCGATCTCGACGGCCCGGTCGAGCTGGGCCAGATCGCCCTGGCCACGGCGCTGAGCTGGCTGGAGTTCCGCGGCCTGCCGGCGTTCCGCCTCGGCCGGCCGCGCCTCTCCGCCTGGTTCGACGCCTTCAGCCGCCGCCCCTCGATGCTGGCCACGCCGCTATCCGGCGAAACCCACGACTGAGATCAGGCGACGACGAGATCCGTCGGCGCCAGGGTCAGCGGCTCGCAGCCGGTGTCGGTGACCAGCACGGTCTGGCCCGAGGTCATCGCCAGGCCCCGGTCGCTATCGTAGAGGATGATATGGATGAAGAACACCATCCCGGGCGCCGCCAGGGTCGGGTTGCCGTGGAAGAACATCGACAGGCCGGGCGCGTCCATCCAGTTCGGTGCGAAGGTGGTGCCCAGCGAATAGCCGCAGGCGTTCAACCGCGCATGGCGCAGCCCGGCGGCGTCCGCCACCCGGGCATGGGCGTCGAACACGTCGCCGAGCGGCCGGCCCGGCTTCAGCGCCGCCTTCGCCGCCTCCAAAGCCTCGACCGCCGCCCGGTGCATCGCCCGGTGCTCCGGCGAGGCCTTGCCGACCAGCAGGGTCCGCATCAGGCAGGCGTGGTAGTGGCGGTAGGTGCCGGCGAATTCCAGCGTCAGCTGGTCCTCGGCCGACAGGTGCCGGCGGCCGGTGAAGTAGCGGCACATCAGGGCGCCGGGGCCGGAGCCGATGATGAACTCGTTGGCCGGGTCGTCGCCGCCGCCGCGCCAGACCGCGCCCTGCATCGCCGCCAGGATGTCGCCCTCGAAGGCGCCCGGCTTCGTCAGCCTCACCGCCTCGTCATAGGCGGCGTCGGCCAGCTTCGCCGCCTCGCGCACATAGGCGAGCTCGGCCGGGCTCTTGATCAGCCGGAAGCGGGAGACGAGGTCCGAGGCGTCCTCGTGCTGCGCGTAGCCGTCGAGCTTGGCCTTGAGCCGGAAGCCGAGCGCCGCGGTCAGGCCGTAGGCGTCCCATTCGACGCCGACCTTGCCGCCGCGGACGTCGTATTCGTCGAGGATCTTCAGCAGGTCGTCCGCCGGCTCCGACCCCGCGCGGTCGACCCAGACGCGGACATCCTCGATCACCGAGGTGAAGCGGGCCTGGCGCTCGTCGGCGGAGCGGGTCAGCAGCGTCATCCGGCCGTCGGCGCCGAGCCACAGGCACTGGAAATAGACGTAGCCGAAGGTGTCGTAGCCGGTCAGCCAGTACAGCGACTCCTGGCGGAACACCAGAAGGCCGTCGAGGCCGCGGGCTGCGATCTCGGCGCAGATGCGGCGGCGGCGGTCCGCCAGCTCCGACGCCTCGAAATGGATCGGCATGGCGGCCTCAGCGCTTCTGGCGGATCTCGGCGATCGGCTCGGCGTAGCGGTACTCGATGTCCCAGGGGAAGAAGATCCAGGTGTCCTGGCTGACCTCGGTGATGAAGGTGTCGACCAGCGGCCGCCCGGCCGGCTTGGCGTAGACCGTGGCGAAATGCGCCTTCGGCAGCAGGTCGCGCACCACCCGGGCGGTGCGGCCGGTGTCGACCAGGTCGTCGACGATCAGCCAGCCCTCGCCGTCGCCTTCCACCGGTGGCTTCAGGATCTTGGATTCCCGCATGTCCTGGTGGTCGTAGGTCGAGACGCAGACCGTGTCGATCAGCCGGACGTCGAGCTCGCGCGCCAGGATCGCGGCCGGCACCAGCCCGCCGCGAGTGATGGCGACGATGCCCTTCCACGGCCCCAGCTCGGCCAGGCGCCAGGCCAGGGCGCGGGCGTTCCTGTGCAGCTCCTCCCAGGAGACCGGAAAGTCCTTCCGGAACGTCGCGTGATCGGCCATGTCGGATCTCCAAAACCCCTGGGGAATTGGCGCTTCATAGCGCAACCCGACCTGCACCGGAAGGGGAGGCCCGCCTTTCCCACCCTCCATGCGGCCTGCGTTGCCTTGCGGCGAGGTGAATGCGGCTCCGGGCGGCGAAGAGCGTATAGAGACATACGGTCGAGCCACCCGGAACCGCAGGCGCCCGCCGCAAGGCAACCCTCCGGGCCGGTTGAAGACGCCGGCAGGGTGCGT
Source organism: Inquilinus sp. Marseille-Q2685 (assembly GCF_916619195.1). Taxonomy (NCBI): domain Bacteria; kingdom Pseudomonadati; phylum Pseudomonadota; class Alphaproteobacteria; order Rhodospirillales; family Rhodospirillaceae; genus Inquilinus; species Inquilinus sp. Marseille-Q2685. Next base: position 411,837 of record NZ_CAKAKL010000002.1, on the reverse strand, counting down.
CGCCGCGCTTGCCCGATGGAGCCCCATCGCGCCGCGCGCGGCTCCTGCCCTGCCGGTGTCTTGAACCGGCGCAGGCCACACGGAGGGTGGGAAAGGCGGGCCTGGCCTTGATCTCGCCATGCTTGCCCACGATTCTCCGCCTGCAGCCCCCGGGGCTGCGCTGAGACCAGAGAGTGGAATGCGCGCCTTTGTCCTGACCGCCGCCCTGATCGCCGTCGCCGCCGGGTCCGCCTCGGCTGCCGAATCCTGCGACGTGAACGCCGAATCCGCGGCCGTCGTCGCCGCCTGGGGCGCCAAGGTGCGCGACGGGTCGCTGCCCGAGGACAAGCTGTCCGAGATCTCGAAGAAGATCCAGTCGCTGCCCTCGATCAGCGCCCAGGACCCGAACAAGGCCTGCGCCGTCCTGGCCGAGATCAAGCGCGACCTGGGGCTGTAGCCCGGCAGGCCGGAGGCCGGGCCGCCCTCAGCGGAAACCGACCATCGCCAGCGCCCGCTGGACCTTCTCGGCCGGCCAGCGCTTGACCTCGCCCGGCGGCTCCCTGCGGCTGGTGACGGCCGTCCCCTCGCCGGGGCCGAGCGTGACCGAGCCGGCATCGGTCGAGACCTCGACCGCGCCGTCGAGCACGAGGACGCCGAAGGCGCCGTCGATCGGCCCGGCGAAGAAGCGGGTGCCGCGCACCCCGAGCGTCGCGACGCCGGTCTCGATGGTGACGCTGCGGTTGGGCGCCTGCTCGACGCCGCCGCCGACGAACATGAAGGCGCCCTGCAGCCGGCGCAGCGCCAGCGTGGCGCCGCCATCGGCCCCGCCATAGGCGAAGCGGTCGACCAGCAGCCGCGCCGCCGGCCCCAGCATCAGCTCGGTGCCGTCGTCGAGCTTGACCTGCAGCCGCGACTGCGGACCGGTCCACAGCGTGTCGTCGAGGAACACCGGCGAGGCCGGGTCGAGCAGCCGGTCCTGGCCCTGATAGTAGGCGCCGGCCGCCGGCTCCAGCCGGTCGACCTGGCCGATCTGCGGACGGTCCTCGGCCAGGGCGGCTGCCGGCAGCAGCAGGCAGGCGAGGGCGAACCCGATCGAGCGTGATAGTCGTGACATCGCAATCTCCCTTTCCGAGAGATCATGGTTCGGAACGGGGCCGTCCGGTGTTACCTGGGTCATTGCGCAGCGCAACCGGCCTTCCCGTCGTGGAAGACAGTCCCTATCCTAGCGCAACCGAGACAGGAGAGTGTCAGTGGCCAGCGTTCCGCCGGCGGAGAAGCGCCGTCTTCTGTCCGAGACCCCGTTCTTCGCCGCCTTCCCCCCGTCGCAGCGCGATGCCCTGGCCGCCCGGCTGACCGAACGCAGCCACGAGGACGGCGACACCATCTTCCTGCGCGGCGACGAGAGCACCAGCCTGATGATCGTGGCCTCCGGCCGGGTGGCGCTGCGCCTGACCTCGCCGCAGGGGCGCGAGATCCTGCTCGCCATCCTCGAGCCGGGCGAGATCTTCGGCGAGATGTCGCTGCTGGACGGCCGCGGCCGCAGCGCCGACGCCGTCGCCTTCGGCCCCTGCCGGCTGCTGAGCCTGGAGCGCCGCGACATGCTGCCGGTGCTGCAGGACTCGCCCGAGGCCTGCATCCGGCTGCTGGAGCTGCTGTCGACCCGGCTGCGGCGCACCAGCGACCAGCTCGAGGGCGTGGCCCTCCTGACCCTGCCGTCGCGGCTGGCGCGGCTGCTGCTGACGCTGAGCGAAGCCCGCGGGTCCCGCGGCACGGGGGGCGAGGTGCTGCTGCCGCTGGACCTGTCGCAGCGCGACCTCGGCCAGCTGATCGGGGCCAGCCGGGAGAAGGTCAACCTGCAGCTCGGCCGCTGGTCCGCCGAAGGGCTGCTGCGGCGGCAGGACGGGGCGCTGGTGATCTGCGACACCGACGCGCTCGCCGACATCGCCGACGCGGGAGTGCCCTGACTCCCATGCACGGCCTGTGGCGCCGCTTCGGCCCGATCCTGCCCGGGCTTCTCGTCCTGGCCGGCCTGCTGGCGCTGCGCCTGGCCGACCCGACGCCGGTGGCGGCGCTGCGGCTGCAGGGATTCGACCTGTTCCAGCGCTTGGCGCCGCCCGCCTACGACCCCGGCGTGCCGGTCCGCGTGATCGCGATCGACGACGAGTCGCTGCGCCGGGTCGGGCAGTGGCCCTGGCCGCGCGACCGACTGGCCCGGCTGGTCGAGCGGCTGGCCCGGGCCGGCGCCGCGGCGGTCGTGCTCGACCTCATCCTCGCCGAGCCGGACCGCACCGCCCCGACCCGGATCGCGGAGGCGCTGGCCGGCCGCGCCGACCCGGCCACGCTGGCGGCGCTGACCAAGGGGCTGCCGGATCCCGACCACGACCTCGCGGCGGCGCTCGGCCGGGCCCCGAGCGTCGTCGCCTTCGCCCTGGCCGAGGAGCCGGGCCGAATGCCGCGCGTCGCCGCCAGCTTCGCCGAGATCGGGCCGGCGCGGGAGCGGCTGGACCGCTTCGCCGGGGCGGTGCCGAGCCTGCCGGAATTCGAGGCCGCGGCGGCGGGCAACGGCAGTATCGGTACCGCCGCCGGGCGGGACGAGGTGCTGCGGCGGCTTCCCGCGGTCGCCCTGCTCGGCGACGCCCTGATCCCGTCGCTCGCGGTCGAGGCGCTGCGGGTCGCCCAGGGCGCCGGCACGGTGACGCTGCGGGCCGTCGCGGACGGCTCGGGGCTGGATGCGGTCCGGGTCGGCGCGGTGATCCTGCCGGTGGCGCCCGATGGCCGGTTCTGGCTGCAGTTCACGCCGGACACGCCGGCCCGGCAGGTCCCGGCCTGGCGGGTGCTCGACCCCGCCGTGCCGGATGCCGAGCTCGCGGCCGCGCTGCGCGGGCGGATCTTGTTGATCGGCGTCACCGCCGCCGGCTTCGGCGACACCGTGCTGACCCCACTGCGCGACCGCATCGCGGGCGTGACCGCCCATGCCGAGGCGCTGGAGCAGATCCTGCTCGGCCGCCAGCTCACCCGGCCGGCCTGGGCCATGGCCGCGGAGATCGGGCTGCTGCTGGTGCTGGGCCTCGGCCTGATCGCGTCCTGGCGGCGGCTGCCCGCGATCATCTCGGGCGGCGTCGTGGTGCTGATCGCCGCCGCCCTCGCCGCCGGCGCCTTCCTGGCCTATCGGCAGGCCGGGCTGCTGCTCGACCCGACCCTGCCGGCGCTCGGCCTGCTGCTGACCCACGGCGTCGTGGCAGCGACGGCGCAATGGCGGGTCGAGCGCGACCGCCGGACCATCCGCGCCGCCTTCGCCCGCTATCTGGCCCCCGCCCTGGTGGCCCGGCTGGCGGAGCATCCGGAGCGGCTGCGGCTGGGCGGCGAGTGGCGCGAGATGTCCTTCGTCTTCACCGACATCGCGGGCTTCACCAGCCTGAGCGAGACGGTGCCGCCCGACCGGCTGGTGGCCACGCTGAACGCCTATTTCGACGGCCTCTGCGGCTGCGTCCTCGACGCCGGCGGCACCATCGACAAGATGGTGGGCGACGCGCTGCACGCGATGTTCGGCGCGCCGGTGGACCAGCCCGACCACGCCGAGCGCGCCGTCGCCTGCGCCCTGGCGATCCATCGCTTCGCCACCGGCTTCGCCGCCGCCCGGCGGGCCGAGGGCATGCCCTTCGGCGAGACCCGGATCGGGGTCACGACCGGCAGCGCGGTGGTCGGCAATTTCGGCAGCCGGCATCATTTCGACTACACCGCCTACAGCGAGGCGGTGAACCTGGCGGCGAGGCTGGAGCACGCCAACAAGGCGCTGGGAACGCCGCTCTGCATCTCCGCCGCCGCGGCCAGGGCCTGCCCGGGCCGGAGCTTCCGGCCGGTCGGGCGGCTGCTGCTGCGCGGTGTCGGCACCCCGGTCGAGGCGATGATGCCCGACGAGCTATGCCCCGCCCCGGCCGGGGCCTATGCCGCGGCCTACGCGGCGGTGCGGCGGGGCGAGGCCGGGGCGTCCGCCCTCTTCGCGGTGCTGGCGGCGGAGCACCCGGAAGACCCGCTGGCGCGGCTGCATGCCCGGCGCCTGGCCGAAGGCGCCAAGGACGACCTGATCGCGATCGATTGAGAGACCGTGCGGAAATGCACCTGGCGCGGCCGTCTGACGGCGGACTCGAAGCTTCCGGTGCTCACGCACCAAACGTGCGCTGCGCTCCGGTTCTCGAACCCACTGCCGGCCGACTCACGCCAGCGCATTTCCAAACGGTCTCTGAGGGATCAGCGGCGGCGCGGCAGGCGGATCGCGACCGTCTGGCGGGTCGGCGCCCACACCGTCCAGCGCGGCGGCCGGGCCACCCAGCGATGCGAGATCTGCGTCGGCCGCTCCAGGCCGTCTTCCTGCCGGGCGGCGCGGCACAGGGCGAGGCCGTAGACGAGGGCGAGCGCGAAACCGCCGATGAGAGCGATGAGAGCCGCGAGCATCATCCGTACCTCCTGCCCCTGGAAACGACGGAGCCGCCCTGCGGGTTCCCGCCGCCCTCCCGGACCGAGGCGACGAGTCAGTTCGCGATCCGATCCAGCGGACCGTCGCCATCGCCGCCGACGGCATCCTGGACCGCGTCGATCGCCGCATCCTGCGCGGCGTCCTGCACCGCCTCCATGGCGGTATCCTGGGCGTCCTCCACGGGCCGCAGGATGTCGCCGACGGATCTCTCCAGCGACCCGACGGCGGTGCCGGCCGCGCCCAGCAGATGCCAGATCCCGAGGACGGCCTCGCAACGGGTGCTGGGCGAAAAGGTCGCGAGCGCCGCTTCGCAGTTCTCCCGGCTGCCGGCCAGGACCGGCGTCTGCGCGGCCGCGTCGCCATCGGCCGTGAGATAGTAGACGGGTGTCAGGGCCATGCGGGCCGCGATCGCCGCCGCGAAGATAACCACTGCCGCTCGCATGCTCGGCCTCGCCGGATCGTCCTGGGGGCCGGACAGCTATACCGTCCCGGGATGGGGAGGCCAACCCGGCAGTCCCGTGCGGACGCCCGTTCTCCGGGAGCTGGCTGGGGCGCTAGGATTCGAACCTAGGAATGGCGGGACCAAAACCCGCTGCCTTACCGCTTGGCTACGCCCCAATCGGCCGGGCGGGATAGATAGCCCAGCCGGTGCCGCATCGCAACCGCGCGTTGCCGGCCCGGTTCCGGCATAATAGAAGATTAGGCGCGTATGCGGGGCAGCGCGGGTCAGGCAAACGGTCGAGGCAGGTCACGGCATGAGCGGCGAGCAGCCCCTTGGGGATTCCCTGCACTTCCCGGCGCAGAACGCGCCCGAGACGACGGAGGACGCGCGGCTCAGATCGCTGAACGACAGCGTGCTGCAGCTGCAGCAGGAACTGCGCAACGCCCGCGGCGAGATCGACGCGCTCAACGACCGCCTGGCGGAGGCGCCGCCGTCCCCGCGCCGCGGCGGGCTGGCCGGATGGATCGCGGCGGCGCTGATCGCCATCCTCGGCATCGGCGGGATCGCCCTGGCGGGATTCGGCTCGCGCGAGCGGGGCCCCGCGCCCCCTGCCCCCCCGGCGGAGACGCCGGCGGTGGCGACCGCCGCCCGGCCCCGACACCGGCCTCGCCATCGGCCGAGCCGGTCCCCGCCGCCATACCGGCTGCCGCGACGACCACGGCCGCCGAGAGCCGGCCGGAGCCGCCCGCGGCAGCACGGGCCGAGGCACCGGCGCCCGCGACCCCGCAGCCGGCGGCGCCCGCCGAGGCCGCCGCCACCCCGGCCCCGCAGCCCGTGCCCGAAGGCACCGCCGCCCCAGCCGCGCCGCCCGCCTCCACCGATGCCGGGCCTGTCCCGGTCCGGACGGCGGAGGCCGCCGCGGCGCCGCCGGCCACCGAACCGCCCCCCCAAGCCCCGGCCGTGCCGGCCGCCTCCCCGGCGCCGGCCGATGCCTCGGCCCCGCCGGCACCGCAGGCTGAGACCGCCGCGACGCCGCCCGCCGACGCGCAGCCGGCGGCCCAGGCTCCGGCGGCGCCTTCCTCCGACCAGGCCGCCGCCGCCCCGGACGATCCGGCGGCGCAGGCGCCGCTGCCGGCGGACGCCTCGGCCGAGTTGCGCACCCTGGCCCGCCGCGCGGTCGCCGGCGCGCCCGACGCCGAGCACGATCTGGGCACCTTCTACGCCCTCGGCCTGCAGGTGCCGCGCAGCTTCGAGCGGGCCGCCTACTGGTACCGCAAGGCCGCCGACCACGGCGTCAGCAATGCCGCCTACAATCTCGGCGTGCTGCTGGAGCGCGGCCTCGGCGTGGCACGGGATTCGGCGACGGCGACGGCCTATTTCCGCAAGGCGGCCGATGCCGGCCACCCCGATGCGCAGAACGCGCTCGGCCTGGCCTATCTCAGCGGCGCCGGCGTCACCCGCGACCCGGCCGAGGCGCTGAAATGGTTCCGCCAGGCCAGCGCCAACGGCAACCCTCGCGGCGCCTTCAACATGGGCCGGCTGTACGAGACCGGCGCGGTCGGCGCCCCCGATCCGCGCGCCGCCGCCGGCTGGTACCGGGTCGCGGCCGATGCCGGCAACGCCGACGCCAAGGCGGCGCTGGCCCGGCTGCAGGACGACACGCCGCGCAGCGGCTTCGTCACCCTGACCCCCACGCGGCCGCCCCGGCCGTGCCGGCGCCCCCCCCCCGCCGATGCCAGCGCGGACCAGGCCCTCGGCGCGCTCGCGTCCCAGCTGGCCCCGCCCGGAGCGGCGGAGCCGGCCGCGGCCGCGACGCCCGAGGACCAGCCCGTGACCGCCGCCCGGGCCCCGATCCGGCCCCCGATGCCGGGCCGGCGGCCGGCCGCCGGCAGAACCGGCGACGGCATCCGCCGACGCCGCACCGGCCACCGCACCGGCAGCGGCGGAGCCGCGCGCGAGCCGGCGGCCCCGCAGTCGCCGCGGCGCAGCCGGCCGCCCCCGATGCCGCGCCGGCTCCGGCACCCCAGCCGGCCGAGACCGCCGCGGCGCCGGCCGAGGCAGCGGCGGCCCCCGCCGGCCCGGTGCCGGGCCGCCGCCCGACCCCGCCGGCCGAGACGGCCGCGGCGGAGCCGGCTGTGCCGGAGGGCCGCGCCCCTGCCTCCCCGCCGCCCGCTGCCCGGTCGGCGCGGACCGCGGCGGCAACGGAGCAGACGGCCACGCCGGAGGGCCGGGCCCCGGCCTCTCCGCCCCCGCCGCCCGGCGGACCCAGCCGGCGGCGGCGCCCGCCGCCGAAGCGACGACGCCCCCCGAGCGCTCGGCCGCGCCGCAGCAGCAGTCCGCAACGGCCCCGGCGACGGCCGCCCCGGCGGCCGGCGACGCGCAGCTGCGGGAGATCCAGCAGCTGCTGACGATGATGAACTTCGACCCCGGCCCGGCGGACGGCCAGCTCGGCGGCAAGACCCGCAGCGCCATCGGCGCCTTCCAGCGGCAGCAGAAGCTGCCGGTCACCCGCCGCCCCTCGGCCGAGCTGCTGGAGGCGCTGCGCCGCGCGGCCGGGGCCGAGACGCCGGACTGGACCCCGGGGCATTTCTGACCACAATCGCCATCGGGCGATTCGGCCTGGAGCGAGAGGGGAAGGGACGGCGATGGGTCAGGACGCGGTCTGCATCTGGACGGCCGGCGCGACGCTGGGCGAAGGGGCGCTGTGGCTGGCCGAGGAGCAGGCGCTGTACTGGGTCGACATCCTGCGGCCGCGGATCCTGCGCTGGGACCCGGCGACCGGGGCGCAGGCGGAATGGCCGATGCCGGAGCCGATCGGCTTCATCGCGCCGCGCCGGCGCGGCGGGCTGGTGGCCGGGCTGCGCAGCGGCTTCCACCTGGTCGACCTGCCCGAGGGCCGGGTGACGCCGATCGGCAACCCGGAGCCCGACCGGCCGGGCAACCGCTTCAACGACGGCAAGGTCGACCCGATGGGCCGGCTGTGGGCCGGCACGGTGGATTTCGACTGCACCGAGCCGACCGGCGCCTTCTACCGCCTGGACCCGGACCATCGCTGGCACCGCATGGATGACGGCTACATCGTCACCAACGGCCCGGCCTTCTCGCCCGACGGCCGCATCCTGTACGAGGCGGATTCGGAGCGGCGGGTGATCCATGCCTACGACCTCGACCTGGCCTCGGGCGCCGTCTCCAACCGCCGGCCCTTCGTGCTCTTCGCCGAGGATGACGGCGTCCCGGACGGCATGACGGTGGACCGCGACGGCCATCTGTGGGTGGCGCATTGGGGCGGGTCGCGGGTCAGCCGCTTCCGCCCCGACGGCACGCTGGACCGCGCGATCGCGATCCCGGCGCCGCATGTCACCAGTTGCGCCTTCGGCGGCCCCGGCCTGACCACGCTCTACGTCACCACCGCCCGGGCCGGGATGTCGGAGGCGGCGCTGCGCCAGCACCCGCTGTCCGGCGGCCTGTTCGAGGTCAGGGACGCCGGCCGCGGCCTGCCGGGCAGCCACTTCGCGGGTTAGCGGAATTCTCAACCGAACCGCTGATGCCCCTCCCACACCGTCATGGCGAGGAGGCGAAGCCGACGCGGCCATCCAGCGGCTCGATTTCTGGATGGCCACGCCCCTGCGGGGCTCGCCATGACGGTTAAGGGAGGCCACGCCCCTCTCAAAGCCCGCCGTCGTTCATCCGGTACCAGGTGATGACGGCGGAGACGTAGAGCCGGTGCAGGGCGTGCAGCGGCAGGGGCCTGATCGGCACGGGCGGCAGCGGCAGGGCGTCGGCGTCGCCCGTGGCCACATACGCCGCCATCGCCCGGCCCATCGCCGTCTGCAGACCGACGCCGCGGCCCTGGCAGCCGATGTCGACCAGGAGGCCCGGCGCCGGCTCGTGCAGATGCGGCAGGTAGTCCCGCGTCACCGCCACCCGGCCGCACCAGCGATGCTGGATAGCGATCCCGGAGAGCTGCGGGAACAGCTTGCCGACGACGCGCTCGAGATGCGCCCAGTCGGACGCGCCCTTGGGTTCGCGGAACGGGCCGCGGCCGCCCATCAAGAGGCGGCCCTGATGGTCCAGCCGGAAATAGAGCAAGAGCTTGCGGGTGTCGGAGCTGACCTGCCCGCCGGGCAGCACCGTCTCGCGCTCGCGGTTGGTCAGCGGCCGGGTCGCCACCTGGAAGGAGTTGGCGGCGATGATGGTCTCTTCCAGCCGCGGCCACAGCCCCTTGGAGTAGCCGTTGGTGCAGAGCAGGACGCGGTCCGCCGTGACCGTGGCGCCGCCGGCCGTGCCGAGGCGCCAGCGCCCCTCCGCCCGGTCGAGCGACGTGACCGGCGTGCCGGTGTGGATCGCGGCCCCGGCCTTCAACGCCGCCCGGGCCAGGCCGCGGGCGTAGCCGAGCGGCTGGATGCCGCCGCCGCGCTCGTCCAGCCAGCCGCCGAGATAGCGGTCGGTGCCCAACGCCTGCCCGATCGCGGCCTTGTCCAGCGGCCGCACCGGCGCGCCGCGCTTCGCCCATTGCGCCGCCCGCGCCTCGGCCTCGGCCAGGCCCTCCGGCGAATGCGCGCCCTGGATCCAGCCGGCGCGCCGATGCGGCACATCCATGCCGTGGCGCGCGATCAGGTCGAACACCAGGTCGGCCGTGCCGCCGCCGAACTCGGCCAGCCGGCCGCCCCGCTCCGCCCCGAACATCGCGACCAGTGCGTCCGGGTCGTGCTTCAGTCCGGGGATGACCTGGCCGCCGTTGCGGCCGGAGCCGCCGAAGCCGATCTGCCGCGCCTCCAGCAGCACCGGGCGCACCCCACGCTCGGCCAGATGCAGCGCCGCCGACAGGCCGGCATAGCCGCCGCCGATGATCGCCACATCCGCGGTGACCGACGTGTCGAGCGGCGGCGTCTCGGGCGCGGGCGCCGCGGTGGCGGCCCACAGCGAGGGTTCGAGCGGAAAGTAGTCGTCGGCCACGTCTCGCCTCGAGGTCAGAGCGGGTGGAGCACCCGGCGCAGGAAGTCCTGGGTGCGCGGATGGCTGGGCTGGGTCAGCACGGATTTGGCCGGCCCCTGCTCCACGATCACGCCGCCGTCGATGAACAGCACCCGGTCGGCGACCTCGCGAGCGAAGCCCATCTCGTGGGTGACGACGACCATGGTCATGCCGTCCTCGGCCAGGCCGCGCATCACCGCCAGCACCTCGCCCACCAGCTCGGGGTCGAGGGCCGAGGTCGGCTCGTCGAACAGGATCGCCTGCGGCTGCATCGCCAGCGCCCGGGCGATGGCGACGCGCTGCTGCTGCCCGCCGGACAGCTGCGCCGGCCGCGCCTCGGCCTTGTCGGCCAGGCCGACCCGGGCCAGCAGCGCCCGGCCGCGCTCCGCCGCCTCTTCCCGCGGCTGCTTCTTCACGAAGACCGGGCCTTCGATCACGTTCTCCAGCGCCGTGCGGTGCGGGAACAGGTTGAAGCGCTGGAACACCATCGAGACGCGGCTGCGGATCTCGACGATCGACCGCGCGGCGCGGTCGACCCGCCGGCCGTCGACCGTGATCTCGCCGGCCTCGTAGGTCTCGAGCCCGTTGATGCAGCGCAGGATGGTCGACTTGCCGGAGCCGGAGGGACCGATGATGCAGACCACCTCGCCCTTGGCCACGCTGGCGTCGATGCCCTTCAGCACCTCGACCGCGCCGAACCGCTTGCGGACGCCCTTCAGCTCGATCACGGCTTGCCCGCCTTCTTCTCGAAATGGCGCACCAGGAGGATCAGCGGGATGCTCATCGCCAGGTACATCAGCGCCACCAGGGTGAAGACGCTGGTGTTCTTGAACGAGGCGGAGGCGATCAGCTTGCCCTGCAGCGCCAGCTCCGCGACCGTGATGGTCGAAGCCTGCGAGCTGTCCTTCAGCAGCATGATCATGATGTTGCCGTAGGGCGGCAGCACGATGCGTACCGCCTGCGGCAGGATCACCCGCCGCATGGTCAGCCCCCAGCCCATGCCGATCGACTGCGCCGCCTCGATCTGGCCGCGGTCGATGGCCTGGATGCCGGCGCGGAAATTCTCCGCCTGATAGGCCGAATAGGCGACGCCGAGGCCGATGATCGCGGCCTGCAGTGCGGTCAGCGACACGCCGAGATCCGGCATCACGAAGTACAGGTAGAACAGCTGGACGATGATCGGGATGCCGCGGATCACGTTGACCACGGTGACGCTGAGCCCCGACAGCACGCCGATGCCGGAGACCCGCAGCACGGCCCAGACAAGGCCGAGCACGGTCGACAGCACCAGCGCGCCGAAGGTCACAATCAGCGTCAGCCCGACGCCCTGCAGCAGGATCGGCAGGAACTCGGCGGCGTCTCGGAGGAAGCTCTGCATCGAGGCCTCGACAGAGTGGGGGCTCAGGAGGCGCCCTGCGGCTTCACGCCCCATTTGGCCAGGATGCTGTCGATGGTGCCGTCGGCCTTGAGCTTGGCCAGCGCCGCGTCGACCCGATCGCGCAGCGCCTGGTCGCCCTTGCGCAGGCCGATGCCGACCGAGCCGATCGAGGTCGGCTGGTAGCTTTCGACCAGCCGGACGCCGGGGATGGCCCCGTCCTTCAGGTTGTAGGCCAGGATCGGATAGTCGGCGAAGCCGGCGGCGATCCGGCCCGCATTCACGTCGCGCAGGATGTCGGGGATGGTGTCGTAGGCCTTGACCTCGGCGAATAGGCCGCTCTTCTGCAGCGCGTCGACGAAGGTGGTGCCGACCTGGGCGCCGACCGTCAGGCCCTTCAGCTCGGCCAGCGTCGTGTAGTCCTTGGTGTCGTCCCTGGGGACGATCAGCCCTTCGCCATAGGTGTAGATCGGCGTGGAGAAGTCGATCACCTCCTGCCGCTTCGGGCTGATGAACATCGCCGCCGCGATCAGGTCGATCTTGTTCGAGGTCAGCGAGGCGATCAGCGTCGAGAACGCCATCGGCTCGATCTGCACCTCGAAGCCGGCCTCCTTGCCGACCGCGCCGACCAGGTCGACCATGATGCCCTGGATGGTGTTGGTCTTGGTGTCGAGGAAGGTGAAGGGCACGCCGGTCGGGGTCGACCCGACCTTCAGCGCCTCCGCCGCCGCCGGCGTCGCCGCGAGCGCCGCCACGGCCGCCGCAGCCTGGATGAGCGTCCTGATCCGCATCGCCCTGCCCCCTGTGGTGGATTGCCGGCTGGCGCGGACCGGGTCCGCATGCCGGGGTGGTTTCACCAATATGAAATCGGCATAATCGGGCGCGTTTGGCAAGCGATTTTCACCTATATGAAACCGGATCCCGCATGAGCATCGACCTGACCGTGGGCGCCCGCATCCGGGCGCTGCGCCATGCCCAGGGCCTGTCGCTGGAGACGGTCTCGGCCCGATCCGGCCTGTCGATCGGCTTCGTCAGCCAGGTCGAGCGCGGCCTGTCCTCGCCCTCGCTGAAGGTGCTGACCGCCATCGGCGACGTGCTGGGCGTCGGCCTGGCCGGGCTGTTCGGCCCGGCGCCGGCGGAGGGCGCCGACCCGGTGGTGATGCGCCGGGCGGAGCGGCCGGGGCTGAACCTGTGGCGGTCGGGCATCACCAAGCAGCTGCTGAGCCCGGCCGGCGACGGGGGCTTGAGCCTGTTCCTGGTGACGATGGAGCCGGGCGCCAGCACCGGCGACGAGTTCTACACCCATGCCGGCGAGGAGGCCGGCACGGTGCTGGAGGGCGAGATGGCGCTGACGGTCGACGCCGAGAGCTGGACGCTGGCGGCCGGCGACGGCTTCCGCTTCGCCAGCCGCCGGCCGCACCGCTTCGCCAACCCCTCGGCCGAGTCCCAGGCCGTGGTGCTGTGGATCAACTGCGTGATCGGGCGCTGAGCGGCATCGACCCGCGCGGCCGCCCCCTCACCCTCCCGTCGCCGAGGCATTGCGTTTGCCATTTGCCTCCCGGCAGGCGCTCGCCATGACGTAGGGATGGCTGAGGCGGCCCAGCCCAAGCCGTCACTGCGAGCGCAGCGCAGCCATCCGGCCCCTTCGCCCCGGCGACGCCAGCCGGGACCGCAGCCGCCGCCCCAGCGCGATGCCCGGCTGCTCGACCCACCGATAGGTCATGGCCGAGACGGCCAGGAGCAGCAGAGCGCACAGGCCGCCGACCAGCCAGAACTGGATCGGATCCGCCATGGCGAAGGCGCGCACCGGCGGGACCGCGAAGACGAGCGTGAGAGCCAGGCCCTGCATCAGATAGAGGCTGTAGCTCATCGCGCTCATCCGCCGGGCCGGGCGGGTCGACAGCAGGCCGAACAGGGTGGCGCCGTCGCAGACGAGAGTGAAGAACACCACGGCCAGGATGATCTGGACCGGGCCGATCATGTCGCCGAAAGCCAGGAACAGCGCGCCCAGGCAGGTCAGGGCGAGCAGCGAGCCCGCCCGGTCCGGCAGGCGCGGCCGGGTTGCGCGCCGGACCAGGCAGGCCGCCGTCATGCCGGAGAAGAAGGCGGCGAGAATCGTGGCCAGGACGGCAACCAGCAGCGTCGGCGTCGGATGGGTGATGGACGTGTCCGCCGCCCCGGACGCGACCGCCAGGACGGCCAGGCAGAGCAGCAAGCCGCCGCCGGCGAAGCGCAGGGGCCGGGCGCCGCAGGCAGCGCCGGCCATCAGCCGCAGCGACCCGTAGAACAGCCATTCGACGAAGATCGTCCAGGTCACCCCCGCCAGGACCAGCCCGGTGCCCCGATAGCCGTTGACGTCGGGCTGGAGCGGGGAGAGGCCGAGCGCCAGCCAGTGCAGCACGGCGGCCGCGACGGCCCAGGCCGGCTCCCTGAGCGTGAAGTCGGTCCGCCAGGCGACGATGGCGAGCATCAGCCCGACGGCCAGGAGATACATCGGGCCGATGCGGAAGACGCGGCCGATATAGAGCCCCGTCCAGTCTGGGCGGCCCCGGCTGTCGAGCAGCTTCCCCCAGAACAGGAAGCCGGTGATCATGAAGAACAGCATGACGCCGGCCTGCGCCAGCAGGGTGTGGAAGCCGGGCGGCAGCGGCTGCCAGGCCCCGGTCTCGATGTAGCGGTGGGTGAGAGCCAGATGGGCGGCGAAGACGCTCAGGGCCAGGAAGCCGCGCAGCCCGTCGAGCGTCGCCGTCCGCCGGTCGGGCCGCAGCGGCTCGTCCGCGATCCGGAAGACCGGGGCGCACAGCACCAGCCAGGCCGCGACCATCAGGACGAAATACGGCCATATGGAGAAGATGCTCATGCCGCCCCCACGACCGGTCGCACCTGCGGCGGAGACCTCAGCCGATCACCCGGCGGACGTCTAGCTGCAAGATCATGCAGGGCCGGCGCCCGACGGGGCCCGGCGTCCGCTCAGGGGCCCGGGGGTGGCTCCGCCGGCAAACCCGGAGGCGCGCTCGGGGCCGGCTCCGCCGGAGCTTCCGGCGCCGGTTCGGTCGGGCGGATGGCGGCGCGGGCGGCGGCCCAGTCTTCCAGCGCCTTGGTCTCCAGCCGCCGCACCGGGGCCGAGGGGGTGCCGTCGAAGCGCAGCCCCACCGCCGGCACGTCGGGATGGGCGCGAAAGGCCACATCGACGCCGAGGTCGAGCCGCCAGCGCGGCAGGTCGAGGGTGAAGCCGCCCGTGCCCATCGCCGCGTCGGTGACCAGGCGCAGGTCGGTCGAGGCCGCAGTGCCGTCGGCGATGGCGAAGGTGGCGTTGATCGCCGGGACCTTGGTGCTGCCGCCGGCGAAGGCGGCGCGCAGCCCTTCGAGGAAGGCGCCCGGCAGCCCCGGATCGGCCAGCAGCCGTTCGGCCGCGGCGAGGTCGATGCCGGCCAGCGTCGCGTCGCGCACCGCCACCAGCCCCTTGCCGTCCAGCCCGTAGACCAGGCCGGCGACGCTGTTGCCGGCCGAGGTGGCGTCGAGGCCGAGATCGAGCCGGCCGGCCAGACCCTGCGGGCCGGCCGATTGCCGCAGCACGGCGGCAAGGTCGGCGTCGACCAGATCGGCATGGCCGGACCAGCGCGGCGCCTGCCCGTCGCCCTGGGGCCAGTCGATCCGGCCGTTCAGGCCGAGCCGGCCGCCGGCCACGCCGGCCGAGAGCCGGTCGAGCGTCAGGCCGGCCTGGTCGAGCCGGGCGTGCAGCTCCGGCTGATCCAGGGTCCAGCCGGCGAGGGAGATCGCCGCCGCGTCGAGATCGAGATTGCCGTCGACCCGGGCCAGGCCGCCCAGGTCGAAGGGCCGCGCCGGCCACTGGCCGGCGGCGTCGCCGGACGGCGCCAGCCCGGCCAGCAGCCGGTCGAGCGGCAGCGCCGTGCTGCGCAGCGACACCGCGAGGCGCGGCCGGGCGCCGCCGGCGTCGAGCTCGACCGTCCCGCCCAGCGACACCGGGCCGACCGTGCCTTGCAGGTTGTCGAGGCGCAGCCGGCCGCGGGCCCAGTCGGCATCGGCATAGAGGTCGACGCCGCCGAGGTCGGGAGCCGCCAGGCCGCCCTCGCCGACCCGCTGCAGCAGCCCCGGCAGGTCCGGATGGGTCAGGCGCAGGCTGAGCGCGGCGTGCGGCGCCGTCACCGCGTCGGACAGGCTGCCGCCCAGCGCCACCGTGCCGCCGAGGGCGTCGACCGTGCCGTCGACCGACAGCGACGCCGGGTCGCCGCGCAGCCGCAGCGAGGCCTCGAGCGGGCCCGCCGACGGCGCCGGCACCGCCCCGTGCAGGCGCAGCGCGCGCAGGAGCGCCGGCGGGTCCTGGGCGTCGAGCGTCGCCTGCAGGTCGATGTCGCCGAAGCCGGCGAGCCGCCCGATGGCGCCGTTCAGGCTGAGCCCCGCCCCGCCCGGCCCCTCGACCCGGCCGCTGTGGATGGTCAGCGTGCCCTGGGCCATCGTCGCCTCGAGCCTGAGGCCGGTGAAGGCGGCGCCGTCGACCGCCACGGCGTCGACCGTGGCGTCGAGATTGACGTCGGCCCCGGTCAGCGCCGCCAGCAGGCGGTCCCGCAGCGCGGGGTCTGATCGCAGCAGGCCGGCGAGCGGCGGCGCGCCGGCCGGGCGATAGGCGTCGACGTCGAGGCGGCTGAGCACCAGCCGGGCGCCGATCCCGGGCCGGTCGCCGCCGACATAGGTCAGGGCGCCGGTCAGCCGGTTGCCGTCGAGATCGGCGTCGAGGCTGGCGACCCTGAGATTGGCGATGTCGCCGGTGAGGGTGCCGGCGATCCGGCCGCGGCGCAGCGCCGTGGCCGGGACCGCGCCGGGGTCGATGCCGACCCAGTCGAGCGCGCCGCGCAGGTCGTCCGCCGCGAGCTGGACCGAGAGCTGGTCCGCCGCCGGCCGGTCGCCGTCGAGACGGATGGCGCCGGAGGCCGCGGCCGAGGCGCCGCCGGGCAGGCCGAAGGCCAGGCGGGTCAGGCCGATCCGCGCCGGGTCCAGCGTCGCCTGCAGCCGCAGGTCGCGCACCAGCCCGCCGCGCACCGCCAGCGCCGCGACCGACAGGTCGAGCGTGCCGGCGACCGGCAGCGCCGCCTTGCGCGACAGCGCCGCGGCCAGGCGCCCGGCCAGCGCCGCCGGATCGGCGTCGTCGCCGGCCCAGTCGGCCAGCGCCAGGCGGTTGAAGCCGAGCGTCGCCTCGACCCGCGGCACCGCGGCCAGGGTGACGGCCACGCCGCCGGCGGCGCGCATGTCGCCGAGGTCGGCGGTGAGGTCGGTCAGCTCGATCCGGTCGGCCCCGGCGTCGCCCGCCCCCGCCCTGGTCTGCACCGTGGCGCGCAGGGCAAAGACGCCGGGCCGGGACGAGGAGGCGGGCAGCTTAACGCCGATGCGCGCCAGGCTGGCGTCGAGGTCCTTGCCGACCACCGAGAGGTCGCCCTGCAGGCCGCCATCGGGCTGCAGCAGGCCGCCGAACCGGGCGTCGGTGGCGTCGAGCCCGACCGTCGCCGTCACCGGCAGGGCGCCGAGCGGCGAGCGCGGCTGCAGCGCCAGGTCGAGCGTCATCGGCACGCCGGCGACGACGCCGGCGCCGCTGATCGAGACCGGCCCGCCCCGGCCGGGCGCGGCCAGCCGGAGGTCCGCCGCCTCGACCTCGACCTGGCGGCCGCTGCGGCGGTCGAGCCAGAGGATCGAGCCCTGGCGGATCGCGGCGCGGACGGAAGAGAGCCGGCGGCCGATGTCGCCGCCCAGCCCGTCCCAGGAGCGCCGGCCGTCGGGCAGCGTCTCCAGCGCCACGCTCGGCTGATCGAAGGTGACGCCCACCACCTCGATGCGGCCGAGCAGCAGGGGCAGAAGGGAGACGCGGAGGTCGACGCCGTTCGCGGTCAGAAGGTCCGGCACGGTCGCGCCCGGCACGCTGGCGACGCGGACGTCGCCGGCCACCAGGCGCGGCATCGGCAGCATCTCGAAGGAGACCGGCCCGTCGATGGTCACGGCGCGGCCGGTCAGGCCGCCGATCTCCTGCGCGATGCGGCCGCGATAGGGCGTCCAGTCGAGCTGCCCCGGCACCACGAGCACCGCGGCGACCAGCAGGACGAGGAGGATGAGGAGACCGAAGGCGAGTTTCTTCACGGCGCTGCAGGCGTCGTCCGGGGTTGCGACTGGCGGCACGACTCGGGCGCATGATCGGAAATAGAGCACCGGAATCACAATACAAATCAGTATGAGACAAAACACCGGTGCCGTGCGCCACAGCGACCTTATCCCCCGCCGCGGTTTCGGCTAGTCTCGGCGGCACGGAGGGATGCGGACGATGGGCGAGGTCATCAATCTGCGGCAGGCGCGCAAGGCGAAGGCCCGCGCCGGGAAGGAAGCGCAGGCGCAGGAGAACCGCGTCCGCTTCGGCCGCACCGGGGCGGAGAAGCGGCGCGATGCCGACACGGCCGAGCGCGAAGCGCGCCGGCACGAGGGGCATCGCATCGACGGCCCCGATGACGGGGACGACCAGGATCCGGACGGGGGCGCCGCGTAGATGCGCCCCGTCTCGCGGGTCGCGGCCCTGGCTGCACTGCTTGGGCTGATCCTGGCCGGCTGCGCCGGCCCCGCCCGGCCGCCCAAGGGCGGCGGCACCGGCGGCATGGCCACCGATTTCCAGCACCTGCCGGGCTGGCGGGAGGACGACGTCGCCGCCGCCCTGCCCGCCGTCTGGAACACCTGCAGCGTCTATGCCGCCAAGCCGCCGGGGACGCGGCTGAACTACAACGGCATCGACGGGCCGGTCGAGGACTGGACGCCGATCTGCGACGCCGCCCACCGCCTGACCGGCCGCGACGAGGCCCAGGCCCGGCAGTTCTTCGAGACCTGGTTCACCCCGGTGGCCCTGACCGGCTTCGACGGCGGCCAGTACGGCCGCTTCACCGGCTATTTCGCGCCGGAGCTGAACGGCAGCCGGGTGCGCCGCGGCGCCTACCAGACGCCGCTGTACCGCACGCCGTCGAGCGATCGGGACCGGCGCCGCAGCCGGGCCGAGATCGCCCGCGGCGCGCTGGAGGGCCGCGGCTACGAGATCGCCTGGGTCGACGACCCGATCGACGCCTTCTTCCTGGAGATCCAGGGCTCCGGCAAGGTGCGGCTGGACGACGGCACGGTCATCGGCCTGAAGTTCGACGGCCAGAACGGCCAGCGCTACAGGGCGGTCGGCCGGGTTCTGGTCGATGCCGGCATCGCCACGCTGGACGAGATGTCGATGGGCTACATCCGCAGTTGGATGATCGCCAATCCCGACCGGGCGCAGTGGCTGATGAACCAGAACCCGAGCTACGTCTATTTCCGCGAGAAGGCGGCCGAGGACGTGATCGGCGCCCATGACGTGCCGCTGACGGCGGGGCGCAGCCTGGCGGTCGACCGCGACTACATCTCGCTGGGCACGCCGATCTGGCTCGACATCGAGGACGACCCGACGGTGCCGAACCGGACGCTGCGGCGGCTGGTGCTGGCCCAGGACATCGGCGGCGCCATCCGCGGCCCGATCCGCGGCGACCTGTACTGGGGCGAGGGCCATGCCGCCGGCGATATGGCCAGCGCCATGAACGCCGAGGGCCGGGCCTACATGCTTGTGCCGCGCGCGACGCTTGGATTGACGGCGGGGCGGTAGAGGCTTGCGGTCCCTTCCCTTCTGTCATTGCCGGGCTTGACCCGGCAATCCAGGGGCTACCAGGGCGGCATCGACATCTCTGGATGCCCGGGTCAAGCCCGGGCATGACAGTAAAGTGGTTCCCTCATCATCACCCACCCGCCGCCAAGGGTAATGACGGCAAAACTTGGGCATCCAGTCCTGCACGAATCGAAGGCAGGCGATGCGCGGCGCGCAATGGCGCGGCCGATTCGGCGGTCGTAAGGTAGCGGTCGCGGCCTCGAGGCCGCTCTACGCCGGCCGCCGCCACCATGACCGTCACGCTCGCCCAGCCCCGCGCCTCCGTCGCCGCGGGCATCGGTTTCGCCTGTCTCGGCTTCGCCCTCTACACCTGCATGGACACCGCGGTGAAATGGGTCTCCGCGGGCTTTCCCCTGTACCAGGTGATCTTCTTCAATTCCGCCTTCGGCCTGCTGCCGATGCTGGCCTATGCCCAGATGACCGGCGGCATCGGCCAGCTGCGGACCAAGCGGCTGTGGCTGCATGCGACCCGGTCGGCGATGGGGCTGGCGGGGTCCTTCACCTGCTTCCACGCCTATGCGAAGATGCCGATCGCCGACGTCTACGCCGTGCTGTTCTGCGCGCCCCTGCTGATCACCGCCCTGTCGGTGCCGATCCTGGGCGAATCCGTCGGCTGGCGGCGCTGGACCGCGGTCGGGGTCGGCTTCATCGGCGTCATGGTGATGCTGCGGCCGGGCGCCGGCATGGCCAACCCGGCGGTGCTGGGGGCGCTGTTCTCCGCCGTCGTCAACGCGCTGGGCTTCCTGCTGCTGCGCCGCTTCATCGCCAGCGAGAACCGGATCTCCTTCGGCTTCTACGCCAATTCGACCACGGCGATCGTCACCGGGCTGATGATCCTGGCCTTCGGCGGGGTGGTGCCGGCGCTGCACGAGCTGCTGGCGATCGCCATCGGCGGCGTGCTGGGCGGCACCGCCTATCTCTTCGTCACCAACGCCTACCGCCAGGCGCCGGCCGCGGTGGTGGCGCCGTTCCAGTACAGCCAGATGATCTGGGGCGTGGTCTCCGGCTACCTGCTGTGGCGCGACGTGCCGGACCCGACCATGCTGATCGGCTGCGGCATCGTCGTCGCCAGCGGCCTCTACATCCTGCACCGCGAGACGGTGCGGCAGGCGCCGGTGGCGCAGAACGCCGTGCCGGCCGCCACCGTCGCCTCGGTGCCGTCGCCGATCAAGACGACGACGGACCGGGCCCTCGGCTGAGCCGCTCGCGCGCGTCCGGCGTGGCCAGGCAAGTGGCGACGGCCTCGTAGCCGGGCGCGCCGGGCCAGGGCGCGACGGTGCTCGGCGGGCTGTGATTGGCCGGGCAGAGCAGGATCGCCTCATCCGGCCCGACCGCCGCCAGGTCCAGGATGGCGCAGGAGCGGGTCATCAGAAGAAGGGGCCGGCTGTCGGGGCCGCGGCGGCGCAGATGGGCGACCAGCGCCTCCTGCGTCGCCTGGTCCAGCCCCTGCTCGACCAGGTCGACCACCAGCGCGGCCGGCCCTTCGGCCTCCAGCCCGGCGAGGAGGGCGACCAGCGCGTCCGAGACGGCGGCGCCGTCCTCGACCAGCCACGCCAGGGCG
The DNA here is from genome assembly GCF_916619195.1 of Inquilinus sp. Marseille-Q2685. Lineage (NCBI taxonomy): Bacteria > Pseudomonadati > Pseudomonadota > Alphaproteobacteria > Rhodospirillales > Rhodospirillaceae > Inquilinus > Inquilinus sp. Marseille-Q2685. The sequence goes on along the minus strand of NZ_CAKAKL010000002.1, from coordinate 391,306 downwards.
CGGTCGACACGGGCGCGGAGATCCGGGTCGGCGTCGAGCCGGGCGCGGACCGCGGCGACCGCCTCCCCCGACAGGCCTCGCTGCCGCAGCGGCCGGGCGTCGAGCCAGGCGCCGGCCGCGGCGCCGTCCAGCGCCACCCGGTCGAGGCCGAGGAAGGCGGCGCCGGGCAGCGCCTGGGCCAGGCGCAGCGCCAAGCGGGTCTTGCCGCTGCCGAGCGGGCCGACGATGTAGGTCAGCGGCCGGAGCGGCCCGAGCTCGAACCGCTCGCCGCCCCAGGGCCAGGGCAGGTCGAAGGCGATGCCGGGCCCAGGGGGCCAGGCCCCGGGCACCAGCCGCGCCAACTCGCCGGCGGTCGGCGCCCGGCCGCGGGCGAGGCCCTCGCGCAGGCCATGCACCCGTTCGATCGTGCCGGCGATCTGGCGCAGGCGGCCCTCGAGCGCCTCCTGGTGTGCGGCCAGCGCCGGCTCCAGCCCCTGTGGGTCGCCCTGCAGCACCCGCGCCACCTGCGCCAGGCTGAAGCCGAGCGCGCGCAGAGCGGCGATCTCGCCGGCGCGGCGCATCTCGTCAGGGCCATAGGCCCGCCATCCGGCCGCGCTGCGGACCGGGACCAGCAGGCCGCGCTGCTCGTAGAGCCGGAGGGCCTTGGCGGACACGCCGAGCCGCCGGGCGGCTTCGGAGGCGTTCAGGAAGCGGGCGTTCACGGACTCACCTCATGACGGGTTGACCGCCCCTCTTATCGGAGCGGCCCCAGGGGCCGGGTCAACAGGGATTGGCGATCCGGCCGGAATCCGTCATGCTGGTCTCCATGACGACCAAGCGCGCCGCCCCGGGACGACTTCGCACCCCGGCCTTCTGAGCCGGCCGGGCCCGTGTGCCCGGTCTTCGTCCCCCTCGCGCTGCGATCCCGTCCCATGACCATCCCCTTCCATCTCCGACTTCCCGGCGGCCGCCGGCGGAGGGTCCGCCGGCGGCCGTAGCTCTCTCCCACACGCGGGCAAGGAGGCACGGATGGCGTACGATCCGCAGGCGATCGAGCCGAAATGGCAGAATTATTGGGACCGGCACCGCAGCTTCCGGGCGGAGATCGACCCGGGGAAGCCGAAGTTCTACGCGCTGGACATGTTCCCCTACCCCTCCGGCGCCGGGCTGCATGTCGGCCACCCGGAGGGTTATACCGCCACCGACATCATCTGCCGGTACAAGCGCATGGCCGGGTTCAACGTGCTGCACCCGATGGGCTGGGACGCCTACGGCCTGCCGGCCGAGCGCTACGCCATGCGCACCGGCATCCACCCGGCGGTGACCACAAGGCGCAACATCGAGACCTTCCGCCGCCAGGTGAAGCGGCTGGGCTTCTCCTACGACTGGGAGCGCGAGCTGGCGACCACCGATCCCGGCTTTGTCCGCTGGACGCAGTGGATCTTCCTGAAGCTGGTCGAGCGCGGCCTGGCCTACCGGGCCGAGGCCACCGTGAACTGGTGCCCGGCCCAGAACACGGTGCTGGCGAACGAAGAGGTGAAGGACGGCCGCTACATCGAGACCGGCGACCCGGTGGTGCAGCGGCCGATGCGGCAATGGATGCTGCGCATCACCGCCTATGCCGACCGGCTGCTGGCCGACCTGGACGGGCTGGACTGGCCGGAGGGCATCAAGGCGCTGCAGCGCAACTGGATCGGCCGGGCGGAGACGGTGGCGCCGGACGGCACGCGCCGGGTCACGTACCGGCTGCGCGACTGGCTGTTCTCGCGCCAGCGCTACTGGGGCGAGCCGATCCCGATGCTGCACCTGGCCGACGGATCGGCGGTGCCGCTGCCGGAAGACAGCCTGCCGCTGCTGCCGCCGGAGCTGGACGACTATGCCCCGGCGCCGGGCGGCGAGCCGCCTCTGGCCCGCGCGAGGGGCTGGGTCGAGACCACCGTGCCCGGCACGGACATCCCGGCCCGGCGCGAGACCGATACCATGCCGCAATGGGCCGGCAGCTGCTGGTACTATCTGCGCTTCCTGGACCCGCACAACGACCGCGCGATCGTCGGCCGCGAGGCCGAGCGGTACTGGCTGCCGGTCGACCTGTATGTCGGCGGGGCGGAGCACGGCGTGCTGCACCTGCTGTACGCCCGGTTCTGGCACAAGGTGCTGTTCGACATCGGCGTGGTCTCGACGCCTGAGCCGTTCCGGCGGCTGGTCAACCAGGGGATGATCCTGGCGCCGTCCTACCGCGACGCCGCCGGCCGCTACTACGAGGCGGCGGCGGTGGAGGAGCGCGACGGCGGCTATTATGCCGGGTCCGTGCCGCTGGTGCGGCAGGCCGAGAAGATGTCGAAGTCGCGCTTCAACGTAGTCAACCCGGATTCGGTGGTGGCCGAGCACGGCGCCGACGCGCTGCGGCTGTACGAGATGTTCCTGGGCCCGCTGGAGGCGGCGAAGCCCTGGCGGACCGACGGGGTGGCCGGCATCCGCCGATTCCTGGACCGGACCTGGCGGATCGTCTGCGGCACCGATGACCTGCTGAGCCCGGCGGTGCGGGAGGTGGAGCCGATGGCCGCGCTGCTGCGGCTGCGCCACGCCACGGTCGCGGCGGTCACCGCCGACATCGAGGCGCTGCGCTGCAACACCGCCATCGCCCGGCTGATGCAGCTGGCCAGGGCGCTGGCGGCGGCCGACCCGCGGCCGCGCGCGGTGGTGCAGGATTTCGTGCTGCTGCTGGCCCCCTTCGCCCCGCACATCGCCGAGGAGCTGTGGAGCAAGCTGGGCCATCCGGACAGCCTGGCCCACGCCCCCTGGCCCGGCTTCGACCCGGAGCTGGCCGCGGAGGAGAGCCGCGACCATGCGGTGCAGCTGGACGGCCGGACGAGGCACCACATCCGCGGCCCGGCCGGCCTGGACGCCCGGGAACTGATCGCCGCGGCCCGGGCCGATCCGCGGGTGGCGGCATTGCTGGAGGGGCGAGAGGTGGTGCGGGAGGTCGCGGTGCCGGGAAGGCTGGTGAATTTCGTGACACGGAGTGGGGGTGATTCTGGTCCCTAGGTCGGGTTCGCCTCGGCGAACCCGACCTACTCACTCAGGCGACCTCCGCCACGACCAGAGTCTGGGGCGACGGCGCGAGGGGTGCGAAATCCGGTTCGCGGAAGCCAGCGTGGGCCAGCATCCGCCGGAGGGCGCTGGGCGGGAAGGACGTGCCGCCGGGCGTGGTCGCCAGCATGATATAGGCGAACATGGCCGGCATCGGCGGCGAGACCCGGTCCTCGTTGGGCACGAATTCGACGATGGCCACGCGCCCGCTCGGGGCCAGCGCCGCGCGCGCCTTGGCGAGCAGGCCGATGCAGGCCGCCTCGTCGAAATGGTGCAGGAAATTGGGCATCAGGATGATGTCGTAAGGCCCGCCGAACGGGACGTCGAAGGCGCTGCCCGGCAGGGTCCTGTAGCGGGCGCCCAGCCCGGCGGCCGCCGCGTTCTCGCGGGCCACGCCGAGCACGTTGTCCCAGTCGAGCGCCACCACCTCGGCGGCCGGGAACCGGCGCGCGAAGGCGATGCCGAAGAGCCCGTGGCCGGCGGCGATGTCGAGAATGCGGCCGGGCGCCGGCGTCAGCCCGGCGAAGTGGGCAGCGGTCGCCTCGGCGATCGGCCCGAAGAAGGGCGCCATGTAACGGGCGAAGCTGACCCAGACGGGATCCTCCGGAGCCGTGTTGGCCAGGCCGACGCTGCCGCCGTTGCGGACGAAGGCCGCCGGATCGGAGAGGGCCAGCCCAAGCATCTCCGGCGCGGCCAGGAAGCGGTGAAAATCGCCTAGAAACGCCGGCGAGCGGCGGTCGAGAAACGCCGCCGAGCTCGCCGTCAGCCGATAGCCGTCGCCGGATTTGTCCAGGAACCCCAGGACGGTCAGGTAATCGGCGAGCGCCTGGATGCCAGGCTCCGCGGCGCCCGTGCGCCGGCTGATCGCCGCCACGGTTCCCGCCCCCTCGGCGATGGCGGTGAACACATCGAGCTCGATCGCCGCCTTGATGGCCGAGGTGCGAAAATATCCGAGCACCGTGTCCATCAGCAGTTCCGGCGAGATGTCGGACATTTCTTTTCTCCCGGCTGAAATGAACTGATCGAAATTCTCTGTTCCCACCTATGCCGGTCAGTATAGCGAAGACAACGGCCGGCAAGAAGCGCCGGCCTGTCATATGATGGGCCGCCGGCAACGGATCCGCCCGCCGCCTATCCCTCCTCCACCAGCGGCAGCTCGCTGAGCAGCCAAGCGCGGAACGCGCCGGCGGCGGGGGAGAGGCGGCGGTCTTCCGGCATCGCCAGCCAGTACCAGCTGCGCGGCACCGAGACGTCGAACAGCCGCACCAGCCGGCCGGCGGCGATGTCGCGGGCGCAGAGCACGTCGTCGCCCATCGCCACGCCCTGCCCCGCCATGGCGGCGTCGAGCGCCAGCGCCACGTCGAGGAAGCGCGGACCGCGGGTGGCGTCGATGCCGTCCACCCCCGCCGCGGCCAGCCACAGCGACCAGGTCTGGGCGCTTTCGTCATGCAGCAGCGTCTGGCCGCGCAGGTCCGCCGGCGTCCGCAGCGTCGCCGCCAGGGCCGGGGCGCAGACCGGATAATCCATCACCTGCACCAGCTTCTCGGCGGCCAGGCCGGGCCAGCCGCCGCGGCCGTAGCGGATCGCCAGGTCGGTCCGGTCGCCACGGAAATCGGCCAGGCGCTGGGTCGGGTCCAGCTCGATGTCGATGCCGGGATGCAGCTTGCGGAAGGCGCCGAGCCGCGGCACCAGCCAGCGCCCGGCGAAGGCGGGCTCGACCGACAGGCGCAGCCGGCCGCGCCCGGCCTCGGCCGCGATCGCGACCATGCCCTGGGACAGCCGGTCGAAGGCGTCGGCGACCACGGCGGCGAAGGCCCGCCCGGCCTCGGTCGGGGCCAAGCCACGGCCGTCGCGCAGCAAGAGCGGCACGCCCAGCCGCGCCTCCAGCCCGCGGACATGGCGGCTGATCGCGGCGTGGCTGACGCCGAGCTCGGCCGCCGCCGCTGTGAAGCTGCCGCGGCGGGCGGCGGCCTCGAAGGCGCGGACGGCGTTGAGCGGCGGCAGCGGGCGCATGGCTTAATCTGTAACTTTTCCTTACAGATGCTGCAAGGGAACGGCGTTTGTGCCAGGGCGCGCGAAGCGGCAGAGTCATGGTCAAGCCCAGGAGGCGACCATGTTCCACCATCTGCTCGACGCCTATCTCACCGTCTTCGCCCCCGCCCAGCGCCGGCCCCCGGTGCAGCCGGTCGAATGCCGCACGGCGCCGGAGATCCTGCCGCCGCTGCCGATCGGCCGGCGCCGCAGCCGCCCGTCGCGGCGGCCGATGGTGATCGGCCGGCCGTGAGCGGCCCCTCTTTCCCGCTCGAGGGCGGCTGCCTGTGCGGCGCCGTGCGCTACCGCATCGACGGGCCGGTCGCCTCAGTCGACTACTGCCATTGCCGGATGTGCCAGAAGGGCACCGGCACCCCGGCCGTGGCCTGGGCGACCGGGCCGTTCGAGGGCTTCCGCTGGACCAAGGGCAAGCCGCGCGGCTATCGCTCCTCGCCGATCGGGCGGCGCTGGTTCTGCCCGGATTGCGGCTCGCCGCTGGCCTTCGAAGGCTTCGAGCCCGAGGGCAAGACCATGGGCATCACCCTGGCGACGCTGGACGACCCGACGGCGCTGCGGCCGCGCCAGCACGCCTGGGTCGGCACCCGCATCCCCTGGCATGCGATCGACGAGACGCTGCCGCGGTATGAGGATGCAGGCCCGGACAGCGGCCTCTGACCGTCAGGCGCTGGCGGGCGCCGTACCGTTGCGGCGGCCGGGCAGGCGCGCGAAGACCAGGACGTTGCCGAGCAGCACCAGTGCCACCCCGGCCACCGCCGCCGCGGTCCAGGCATAGCCTTCCAGCACGGCGGAGATGTTCAGCGCCACCAGCGGGAACAGCACGCTGGAATAGGCCGCCTTGTCGGCGCCGATGCGGCCGACCAGCGTCAGATAGGCCAGGAAGGCGACCACCGAGCCCGGGATGGCGAGGTAGAGCAGCGCCCCGACATAGGCCGGCGACGGGTCGAAGCGCCAGGGCAGGCCCTGGGCCAGCGCGACGGCCAGCAGGATCAGCGCACCGTAGAACATGCCCCAGGCGGTGGTGGTCCAGGGCGTCAGGCCGCGGCGCCGGTGCACCACGGCGAGGACGCTGCCGACGCCGAAGCCCATGGTGCCGGCCAGAGCCAGGGCGAGGCCGTAGAGCATCTGGAGGTCGAGCCGCGCCGGGTCGATGCCGAACAGCAGCCAGAGGCCGGCGAGACCGACCGCGCCGCCGGCCAGCACGCGCGGCTTCAGCGGCTGGCCGAGCGCGACCCGGCTGAACAGTGCGGTCCAGACGCTGCCGGTGGAGAAGGCGACGGCGACCAGGCCGCTCGGGACATAGGCGGAGGCATGATAGACCAGGAGGAAGTTGCCGCTGAACAGCGCCAGCCCCTGGCCGAGGCAGACCAGATGGTCGCGCGGGCGCAGGGTCTCGCGCCGGCGGGTCGCCAGAAGCAGCGCGAACATCACCAGCGCGGCAAGCGCGAAGCGGTAGAGGATCGACAGCTCCACCGGCACCGGGCCGATCTGGTAGTGGATGGCGATCCAGGTGGTGCCCCAGATCAGGACGACGAGCAGGTAAAGGGCGGCGGTCATGGCGGCATCGGGGTTCCGGGTGTCGGCCCCGATCCTGCGCCGGCCGGCGGCGAAGGGATTGCACGTCCTTGCGCAGTTTCCGCCCGGCCCCTGGCCGGCGCCGGACCGCAGGTCTAGAGTCCGGAGACCATGAACCGCCCCGGACCGAGACCTGGCGAGCCCCCGCTGCAGCGTCTGGCGGCACGCTACGGCGTGGCCGCGGCGCTGGCCTCGTCGCGCGCGGTGCTGGAGCGGACGGTCGAGATCGGCGACGGCTTCACCCTGGCGGAGTGGTGGAACGCCCACGACACCACCGGCTACCGCGCCCCCGGCCACCACACGCTGAGCCTGTATCTGGAGGGCGGCGAGGGCACCCAGCGCATCGGCTTCCCCGGCCGCTTCGGCGGCCCCGGACGGTTCTGCCTGCTGCCGGCCGAGCATGAATCGCACTGGATCCTGAGCCGGCCGATGCGCTTCCTGCATTTCTACTTCGACCGCGGCGCCCTGGCCGCGGCCGGCGCCGCCGCGCATGACGCCGACATCCGCGAGACCACGCTGCCGGACGACACCTTCTTCGACGACCCGGACGCGGCGCGGCTGATGGCCGGGCTGATCCGGCTGGACTGGGGCGATGCGGCGTCCCGGCTGGCAGCGACCCAGACCGGGCACGAACTGCTAGCCCATCTCGCCGGCCGCAGGCTGCGCCGCCGCCCCTCCCCGGCCCTCGATGGCGGGCTGGCCCCGCATGTCCGCCGCCGGGTGCTGGAGCTGGTCGAGGCGGCGCTGGACGAGCCGCTGACGCTGGGCCGGCTGGCGGAAGCGGCCGGGCAGTCGGAGTTCCACTTCGCCCGGATGTTCCGGGCCTCGGTCGGGCTGCCGCCGCACGCCTATGTGCTGGCCCGGCGCCTCGACCGCGCCCGCAGGCTGCTGGCCGAAAGCGACCGGCCGCTGGCCGAGATCGCCGCCGCCTGCGGCTTCACCCATCCGAGCCACCTGACCCGGCATTTCCGCGCCGCCTTCGGCGGCCCGCCCGGCGCCTGGCGGGCCGCGGTGCGGGGCTGAATCCGGCTTCACCCGCCTCCGCTTTCACCGTCATAGTGGCGGAAACGGGGGAGTGGAACACGATGCGGTGGAGTCTGTGTCTGGCCCTGGGTATCGGGGTGCTTGCGGCTGCGGGCGGCCCGGCCCGCGCCCAGGCGACGGCGGAGGGGGCGGCGAAGCTGCAGGCCGCGCTGGAGGCCTGGCAGCCTTCGGTTGGCAAGCTGAGCCTGGACGAGATCGTTGCCGTCACCCCGAAGATCCCCGTGCCCTTCTCGGTCAGCGACTGGCGGGTGACCGCCGACGGCGACGGCTACCGGGTCGAGGCGCCGGGGTTCCGCTGGCTGCTGAGCGAGGCTCTCGACGACCGCCGCCCCCCCTTCGTCCTGGCCTGCGATGCCGAGACGCTGCGGGCGACGCCGCTGGCGGACGGCCGCTTCTCCCTGGACTCCGACCGGCTGGTGTCCTGCCGCCTGTACAATGTCGGCCGCATTGCCGCCAAGTCCCGGCGCGTCACCGGAACGGTCGATCCCGCCGCCCCGGCAAAGACGGAGATCACCGTCACGCTCGACCAGGCGACGGTCGGGGGCGTGGCATCCCCCGTCGCGACGATCGAGCGGCTGGCCTTCACCCGCACGGCCCGGGCGGCTGCCGATGGCCGCTCGGATGCCGACGCCAAGCTCTCGATCTCCGGCCTGTCCATCCCCTTTCCCGGCGGAACCGGCACCCTGACCGTCGATCGCATCCTGTTCGACGCCGGCATGCCGGGGATTGATTCGCGCGGCCTGATCCAGGCCGCGGTCGCCTTGGCGAAGACCGGTGGACGCGAAGCCGGCCCGGAGGTTGCCGCGCTGCAGGACCGCCTCGTCGGCGGCCTGGGCGATGCCGGCACCAACACCCTGACCGCCGAGGGGTTGCGGGCCGTGCGCAACGACGTGACGATCAGCCTCGGCTCACTGGCCATCGGCCTCGGCTATCGGAATTTCACGCGCGAGGGGGCGGACGCCACCTTCCGCCTCGATGCCGACGGCATCGCGACCGACCCGAAATGGGCCTACGACGCCTGGACGCCGACCACCATGACCGTCCAGATCTCGATGGAGGACTTCCCGCTCTGGGAGATCTTCGCCGACAGCTTCGCGAACCGGCAGATCGACGAAGAGGACGAAGACAGGCTGTTCCGAGAGGCGCGCATGCGCTTCCTGTTCGACACCGTGCGCCTGTCGGCACCCGACGCAGCCCTCGATTTCGGCGGTGCCATCACCACCGATCCCGATGCCGTCCTCGGCCAGACCGGCACCTTGCGCATGCGCCTGACCGGCATCGACGGGCTGGTCAAGGCGCTGCAGGCCGACCCGCAGGCCGGCCAGGCCGCGGCGGGCTTGAGCGTGCTGCAGGTGCTGGGCCGGCAGACGACGACGCCGGACGGAAGGTCGGCGCGCGACTACGAGATCGTGATCGACCCGTCGGGCAAGCTCCTGGTCAACGGCGCCGACGTCCAGGCGCTGATCCCGAAGGAGCTTTGACCGCCGCGGACCCGGCTACAGGCTCCAATAGGCCAGGCGGGCCGGCACGCCCGCCGGGTCCAGCACCGATTTCACATCCATCACCAGACCGCCCTCGCGCAGGCAGGCCCAGAATTCCTCTCGCGGCCGGTCGAGATAGGCCCGGTGCGGCACTGCCAGCACCAGCGCGTCGAGGTCGCGGAAGGCGTCGAGGTCGGCGAGGTCGAGGCCGTATTCGTGCCGCGCCCGTTCGGGATCGGCCAGCGGGTCGTGCACCATCGGTTCGATGCCGTAGGAGCGCAGCTCGGCCACGATGTCCGGCACCCGGCTGTTGCGCAGGTCGGACACGTTCTCCTTGAAGGTCAGGCCCAGGATGCCGACCCGGGCGCCCAGGATGGTGCGGCCCTGGCGCGCCAGCACCTTGACCAGCTTGCCGGCCAAAAAGGCGCCCATCTGGTCGTTGATGCGGCGGCCGGCCAGGATCATCTCCGGCCGGTAGCCCACCGCCTCGGCCTTGGCGGTCAGGTAGTAGGGGTCGACGCCGATGCAGTGGCCGCCGACCAGGCCGGGCTGGAACTTGAGGAAGTTCCATTTGGTGCCGGCAGCCGCCAGCACCTCGGCCGTGCGCAGGCCCAGCCGGTCGAAGATCATCGCCAGCTCGTTCATCAGCGCGATGTTGAGGTCGCGCTGGGTGTTCTCGATCACCTTCGCCGCCTCGGCGACGCGGATCGAGGGCGCCCGGTGAATGCCGGCCGGAACGATGGCGCCATAGGCCGCGGCCACCCGCTCCAGCGTCGCTTCGTCCTGGCCGGACACGACCTTGACGATGCGCTCCAGCCGGTGCTCGCGGTCGCCGGGGTTGATCCGCTCCGGCGAATAGGCGAGCGCGAAGTCGACGCCGGCGCGCAGGCCGGAGGCGCGGGCGAGCGCCGGGCCGCACACCTCCTCGGTGGCGCCGGGATAGACGGTGGATTCGAACACCACCACGGCGCCGGGGGCGAGCGCACGGCCGATGGTCTCGCAGGCGCGCAAGAGCGGCCCGAAATCCGGCCGGCGCTCGGCATCGATCGGGGTCGGCACGGTGGCGACGAAGAAGCCGGCGCCGGCGAGGTCCGCCGGGTCGGCGGTGACGGTGAGGCCGCTGCCGGCGAGGTCCGCGGCCGCGACCTCGCCGGTGACGTCACGGCCGTCGCGCAAGGCGGCGACGCGGGCCGGGTCGATGTCGAAGCCGATGGTGCCGGGAAAACGCCGGGCGAAGGCCAGCGCCACCGGCAGCCCGACATAGCCGAGCCCGATCACGGCGATGCGTTCGGTCGTCATCGTCCGGCCTCCGCCGAGCCGCTCACATTGCCTCTCCCGCTTGCGGGAGAAGTCGGAGACGCGAAGCGGCTCCGGGTGAGGGGGTTTTGTCGAGGCCTGGACCAGCCCTCACCCGGACGTCCTGGCGGACGTCCGACCTCTCCCGCCACGCGGGAGAGGCCACGCGCGGAACTGGTCGGCAGGGCAGCACGGCCGTTCGGACGCCGCCCTATCGGCAGAGATCGCTCGCTCATGCCGCGGTCCGGCGGGCGCGGCGGCGGCGCTTGGGGGCGGCCGGCAGGGGCTTGGCCACCGGGTCGGCCAGGACCTCGCCGAGCGTCTTGCGGATCTGCGCCAGCTTGGCGTCGTGCTCGACCTTCAGCCCGAACACGTCCTTGACGTAGAACACGTCGACCGCCCGGGCGCCGAAGGTCGAGATCTTGGCCGAGGAGATCTGCAGGCCGAGGCCGGTCAGGGCCCGGCCGACCGCGTGCAGCAGGCCCGGCCGGTCGCGGCCGTTCAGCTCGATCACCGTATGGGTGCGGCTGGCCTCGTTGTCGACCAGCACGCGCGGCGCGATCGACACCGAATGGAGGCGCGGATAGCTGCGGTGCCGCCGCTCCAGCTCCGCCGACATCTTCATCTCGCCGGACAGGCTGCGCTCGATCGCGATGCGGACCCGGGCCAGCTTCTCCGGCGCGTCGAAGGCGCCGCCCTCGACCGCGTCCTGGACCAGGAAGGTGTCGAGCGCCATGCCGTCGGCGAAGGTGAAGATCTTGGCCTCGACGATGGTGCCGCCGGACACGGCGATGGCCCCGGCAAGGCGCGAGAACAGGCCGGGATGGTCGGCGGTGTGGATGGTCAGCTCGGCCACCGTGCGCTCCTGGTCGACCCGGATGTCGATCGCCAGCTTCTCGCCCTCCGCCTCGGCGCCGCGCACCAGCCGGGCGTGTCGCGCCTGGGTGGCGCCGTCGAAGGCCAGCCAGTAGGCGCGGCTGGCCTTGCCGAGATAGGATTCGACCGCGGCCGGCGGCCAGTCCGCCAGCGCCTGGCGCAGCAGGTCCTTGGCCTGGTCGACGCGGTGCTCGACCCCGACCGCCTCGTCGGCGCCGGACAGCCGCTCCTCGGCCCGGTGGTACAGCTCGGCCATCAGCGTCGCCTTCCAGGCGGTCCAGCGGCCGGGGCCGACGGCGCTGATGTCGGCCGCGGTCAGGACCAGCAGCAGGCGCAGCCGCTCCGGGCTCTCGACCGCGGCGACGAAGTCCTGCACCGTCTTGTCGTCCTCGATGTCGCGCTTGAAGGCGGTGTCGCTGAGCAGAAGGTGCCAGCGCACCAGCCACTGCGCCGTCTCGGTCTCCTCCGGCGTCAGGCCGAAGCGGGGGCCGAGCTTGCGCACCACGCGGGCGCCGAGCACCGAATGGTCGCCGCCGCGGCCCTTGGCGATGTCGTGGCACAGGAGCGCGACATAGAGCGCCCGGCGCGACCCGGTCTTGCGCATCACCTGGGTGGCCAGCGGCAGCGTGTCGGCCGCTTCGCCGGCCTCGATCCGGTGCAGGATGCCGAGCGCGAACAGCGTGTGCTCGTCGACCGTGTAGGTGTGGTACATGTCGTACTGCATCTGGGCCACGACCCGGCCGAAATCCGGCATGAAGCGGCCCAGCACGCCGGCCTCGTTCATCCGCCGCAGCGGGATCTCGGGGTCCTGCTCCGCGGTCAGGATCTCGAGGAAGATGCGGTTCGCCTCCGGGTCGTCGCGCAGCCCCGCGATCAGGTCGATGTTGCGGGTGATCAGCTTCAGCGCCGCCGGATGGATGTCGAGGTCGCGCGCCTGCGCCACCCGGAACAGTCGGATGATGTCGACCGGATGGTCGCGCAGCGGCTTCTCCCCCGCCAGGCTGATGCGGTCGCCGTCGAGCGGCAGCCCGTCGACCAGCGGTGCCGCGAACCCCAGGAAGGCCAGGCCGCGCTTCGGCCGGCGCTGGCTTTCCGCCTCCAGCGCCGCGCAGAAGATCCGGGTCAGGTTGCCGACCTCCTTGGCGACCAGGAAGTAGTGCTTCATCAGCCGCTCGACGCCCTTGGCGCCGGCATGGTCGGTGTAGCCGGCGACGCGCGCCAGCTCAGGCTGCAGGTCGAAGGTCAGGCGGTCCTCGGCCCGGCCGGTCAGGTAGTGCAGGTGGCAGCGCAGCGCCAGGAGGAAGCTCTCCGACCGGCGGAAGCGCCGCGCCTCCTCCCCCGTCAGCACGCCCTTGGCGACCAGCCCGTCGACGCCGTCGACCTGGTACAGGTACTTGCCGATCCAGAACAGGGTCTGCAGGTCGCGCAGGCCGCCCTTGCCCTCCTTCACATTGGGTTCCAGCACGTAACGGCTGTCGCCCATGCGGCGGTGGCGGGCGTCGCGCTCGGCCAGCTTGGCCTCGGTGAAGGCGGCGCCGGTGCCGGCCGCCACCTCCTCGACGAAGCGGCGGCGCAGCGTGTCGTAGAGCGACGGCTCGCCCCACAGCAGCCGCGTCTCCATCAGGCTGGTGCAGATGGTGGTGTCCGTGCGGGCCAGGCGCAGGCTGTCGTCGACCGAGCGCACGGAGTGCCCGACCTTCAGCCCGAGGTCCCACAGCAGGTAGAGCATATACTCCACCACCTGCTCGACCCGCGGGTTGCGCTTGTAGGGCAGGAGGAACAGCAGGTCGATGTCGGAGAAGGGCGCCAGCTCGCCCCGTCCATAGCCGCCGACCGCGGCGACGGCGAAGCGCTCGCCCACCGTCGGGTTCGAGACCGGGAACAGCCGCGACACGGTGAGCGAGGCCAGCGCCCCGATCAGCACGTCCATCAGATAGGCGGATTCGGCGACGCAGGCATCGGCCGTCCCCGCTTCCTCGACGAAGCGGCGCCGGATCACGGCGCGGCCGGCGGCCAGCGTCTCGCGCAGTGCCGCCAGGATCTCGGGCCGCTGCGCCTGGGCGTCGCCCGAGACCATCGCCTCGTTCAGCCGCCGCTCCAGCACCGCCGGGTCGACGATGTCGAGCGGCGCCTCGATCCGCTCGCCGTGCCAGGTCGCCGCCGCCGGGGCCGCGGCGGCCGGCACCGCAGCCGTCGCGCCATAGGGCAGGAAGCGGCGGAGGCGACCCCGAAGGCCGGGGCGGGCGCCAGGAGGCGATGCGATCTCGTCGGGCATGATTTGTCTTAAATGAGCAACGCCTTCAGAGCATACAACCGTTCGAGCGCTTCGCGCGGGGTCATCGCATCGGGGTCGAGCTCCGCCAGGGCGGTCTCGAGCTCGGACGGGCCGGCCGGAGCCGCGGCCGGGCGCGCGGCCGCCACGGCGGCGGCCGAGAACAGCGGCAGATCGTCGACCAGCCGGGCGACGCTGCGGCCTTCCTTGCCCTGCTCCAGCGCCTCCAGCACCTCCTGCGCCCGGCCGACCACGGCGGCGGGCAGCCCGGCCAGCCGGGCGACATGGATGCCGTAGGAGCGGTCGGCGGTGCCCGGCGCCACCTCGTGCAGGAAGACGATGTCGCCCTGCCATTCCTTGACCCGCATGGTGTGGCAGGCCAGGTGCTTCAGCCGCGCCTGCAGCGCCGTCAGCTCGTGATAGTGGGTGGCGAACAGGGCGCGGCAGCGCGTGGTCTCGTGCAGGTGCTCGACGCAGGCCCAGGCGATCGACAGGCCGTCGAAGGTGGCGGTGCCACGGCCGATCTCGTCGAGGATCACCAGCGCCCGCGGGCCCGCCTGGTTCAGGATCGCCGCCGTCTCCACCATCTCGACCATGAAGGTGGAATGGCCGCGGGCCAGGTCGTCGGCGGCGCCGACGCGGCTGAACAGCCGGTCGACCACGCCGATCTCCGCCTCCTCCGCCGGCACGAAGCCGCCCATCTGGGCCAGCACCGCGATCAGCGCGTTCTGGCGCAGGAAGGTCGACTTACCGGCCATGTTCGGGCCGGTCAGCAGCCACAGCCGGCGATCCTCGGACAGGTCGCAGTCATTGCCGACGAAGGGGCCGGCCTGGGCCTCGGCCAGGGCGATCTCGACCACCGGATGGCGGCCGCCCTTGATCCGGAAGCCGGTGCCGCCGGTGACCTTCGGCCGGCAGTAGCGGCGCTCGACCGCCAGCTCGGCCTGGCTGGCGGCGACGTCGAAGCCGGCCAAGGCGCGAACGGCGCCGGAGATCGCCTCGGCCCGGCCGGTCACCTCGGCCACCAGGTCGGCGAACAGCCGCAGCTCGATCGCCAGCGCCTTGTCCGCCGCCTCGGCGATCGAGCGCTCCAGCGTGCTGAGCTCGACCGTGGTGAAGCGCATCGCCGAGGCCATGGTCTGGCGATGGATGAAGGTGCCGGCATGCGGCGGCTGCAGCAGCTTGTCCGCCTGGTTGGCCGAGACCTCGATGTGATAGCCGATGACGTTGTTGTGGCGGATCCGCAGGGTCGGGATCTTCGTCTCGTCGGCGTAGCGCTGCTGCAGCGCCGCGATCAGCCGGCGGGATTCGTCGCGCAGGGTGCGGACCTCGTCCAACTCCGGCAGGTAGCCCGGTGCGATGAAGCCGCCGTCGCGGATCAGCAGCGGCAGGTCCTCGGCGAGCGCCCGGGTCAGCCGGTCGACCAGCGCGTCGTGCTCGCCCAGCTCGGAAGCGGCACGGGACAGGAGCGGCGGCAGGTCGAGGAAGCGCGGCGCGCCGAGCCGTTCGCGCAGGCGCCCGCCCTGGCGCAGCGCGTCGCGGATCGCCGCCAGGTCGCGCGGGCCGCCGCGGCCAAGGCCGAGCCGGGTCAGCGCCCGCTCCGCATCCGGGCAGGCGCGCAGGAGCGTGCGCAGGTCGTCGCGCAGCCGGCCGTCCTCGACCAGCGCCTGGACGGCGTCGAGCCGCTCGGCGATGGCGTCGGGATCGGTCAGCGGCGCCGCGAGATGGGCGGCCAGCAGCCGGGCGCCCGGGCCGGTGACGGTGCGGTCGATCGCGGCCAGCAGGCTGCCGCGGCGGTCGCCCGAGAGCGTCCGGGTCAGCTCCAGGTTGCGGCGAGTGGCAACGTCGATCTCCATCACCGCGCCGCGCGGCAGACGGCGCGGCGGCGACAGCCGCGGCAGCGCCTTCTGAGTCAGCTGGATGTAGTCGACCAGGGCGCCGGCGGCCGCGACCTCGGCCCGCTCGAAGCTGCCGAAGGAGTCGAGCGTGCCGACCCGGAACAGGTCCTGCAGGCGCCGGCGGCCGTTCTCGCTGTCGAAGCGGGCGGAGGGCTGCGGCGTCAGCCGCATCTTCCATTCGCCCAGGAGCTCGAACAGCCCCGGGTTCTGCAGCACCCGCTCGGGCAGCAGGATCTCGCTGGGGTCGAAGCGGGCCAGGGCCGCGGCCAGCCGGTCGGGCGACGTCGGCTCGGTGACGAGGTCGCCCGAGGAGATGTCGACGGCGGCGATGGCGAGGGTGCCGGCGACATCGGCCAGCGCCACCAGGTGATTCGCCGCGCGCGGCTCGAGCAGCCCGTCCTCGGTGACGGTGCCGGGGGTGACGATGCGCACCACCTCGCGCCGCACCAGGGTCTTGCCGGAGCGCTTCTTCGCGTCCTCCGGGCTCTCGGTCTGGTCGCACAGCGCGACGCGGAAGCCCTGGCGGATCAGCCGGGCCAGATAGGCCTCGTGGCTGTGGGCCGGCACCCCGGCCATCGGGATGTCCTCACCCTGGTGCTGGCCGCGCTTGGTCAGGGCGATGTCGAGCGCCGCCGCGGCCTTGACCGCGTCGTCGAAGAACATCTCGTAGAAATCGCCCATGCGGAAGAACAGCAGGCAGTCCGGATGGGCCGCCTTGGCCTCCAGATACTGCGCCATCATCGGCGTGACGGGGCTGTCGGTCGTCGCGGGGGTGCTGCTGTCGGGCAAGGCTGTCGACACGGTCTGCGGGATCGGATCGGCGAAGGGCGGACCGTAGCACGCACGCGGCGATGTCGGAACGCGGTTGCGCCGATGCCTGGATTCAGACCAGATCGTCGTAGAGATCCCGCCAGGTCGGATTCATGGCTTCGATCAGGCCAGTTTGGCTGATCGCGACCCGCCCTTGATCTGCTTCTCGCGCGCAATGGCGTCGAGCATCGATTCGTGCGGCTCGCACCAGACCAGAAGCCTGCAGCCATACCGGGAGGAGAAGCCCTTGATGGCTCCCGTCCGATGCTCGTGCGCCCGGCGCGGGAGATTGGACGTCACGCCGATATAGAGGGTCCCGTTACGCTTGTTCGCCATGATGTAGACGAAGGGCTGCATCAGACCGAAGCCTGTCATTGCGAACGCAATGACGCAATGGCGAGGGATTGGCTCGCTCCCCAAACCGTCATTGCGAGGAGGCGGAGCCGACGAAGCAATCCAGGGGCCACGCCAAACGGCCCTGGATTGCTTCGCTGCGCTCGCAACGACGATGATTGGAAGGCGAAACAGGCTCATGAGGAAGGAAGGTCGAGGCCGCCGGTCAGGCGGCCTCGACTCGGTGCAGGACCCGCTGCAGCACCAGCTCGTCGCCCAAAGTCTCGCCGGTCTCGACGAAGCCTTCGGAGGCGTAGAGCCGGCGGGCGGCGGCGTTGGCCGGCACCACGCCAAGCCGCACCCGCTCGCCGCGGGGCAGCCGGTCCGTGATGGCGAGCGTCGCCCGCAGGGCGGAACGGCCGAAGCCGCGGCCCTGGTAGCGGGCGTCGATCATCAGCCGGTAGATCCAGCGATGGCCGTCGTCGGGGTCCAGCGCATGCATGACGAAGCCGACCGGCCCGCCATGCGCGGCGTCGCAGACGCCGAGCGCCGCGCACCAGGGCGAGGCGTCGGCCTCGGCGATGGAGTCCGCATTGCTGGCGACGAAGTCCGCCTGGTCCGGCGCGACCCGGAGCGAGCCGAACACGGCCCGGTCCTGCGCCGTGACCAGGGGGACGAGCCGCACCGCCGGCGCGGCCGGCTGGGGCGGCGCACGATATGCGTACATGATTATAGTCCTATCCACGTCGGATGCCTCGCGGCCCTGGGCGGCGGCCATGCAGTCGCGCGCCCGGCCCGAGGCCGGGGACGGCGGTCGATCTATGGATGGGAAGCGGCGGAGCGGCGCCCGGAGGCCCCGCCCCGCTGCCGTATCAAGATCGTAACCCGACGTCGCGTTTCAGATGCTCGCTCAGCGAGTCGGCATCGCGGGGTTTTCGGCGCGGCGTCACGAGGACGCGGCCCAGCTCCGCAAAGGCGACGACGACGAGCGACAGGGACGGACGGAAGGCACGCTTCTCGGTCGAGATGTGCATGATGATCTCCAACAGGTCTGGAGGTGGGAAGACCGTCCTGCCGCCAAGGGGCAAGCCGATGGGGGTCGGACGGGGCGAATCCGCACGGCGGGATGCCGGGCGGAATGGGGTGGACGGTTGAAGGGACGATCGGATGCAGAGTCGTCGGAGCGGCCCGTGAGGGGCGTCCGGCGGGTCGGCAGCGATCAGGTCAGCGCAGGGAAAATGTCAGGTCGTGAGTCGACGAGAACTGATCGTGCAGACGCTCAGGCGGCCATGCCGCGGAGGTTATAAGCGAAGGTCATTGCACGATCCTCCCTGGAATTGGAGTGGCCCCAAGGAGTACGGGATCGCCGCTGCGCTGCGCAAGCGGCTTTTCAAGGGGCCGCGCGAAGATGGCGCGGCGTTGCATCGAAGCCACAGTCGGACGGGCCGGGCCGCAATGGGCTTGACGGTCCCTCCCGCCGAAGGGTCCATTACTCGGCCCGTCCCGCCGCGCCGCCGGATAAGAAATGACTAAGACCTCGCTCGACGACGATGCCCTCGCCCTGCACGCCCAGGGCCGCCCCGGCAAGCTGGAGATCAGCGCGACCAAGCCGCTGACCACCCAGCGCGACCTGTCGCTGGCCTATTCCCCGGGCGTCGCCGCGCCGTGCCTGAGGATCCATGCCGACCCGGCCACGGCCTACGACTACACGGCCAAGGGCAATGTCGTCGCCGTGATCTCGAACGGCACCGCGGTGCTGGGGCTGGGCGACCTCGGCGCCCTGGCCAGCAAGCCGGTGATGGAAGGCAAGGCCGTCCTGTTCAAGCGCTTCGCCGATGTCGACGGCTTCGACCTCGAGGTCGACACCCGGGACGTCGACGAATTCGTCAACTGCGTGCGCTTCCTGGGCCCGTCCTTCGGCGGCATCAACCTCGAGGACATCAAGGCGCCGGACTGCTTCGTGATCGAGGCGCGGCTGCGCGAGCTCCTGGACATCCCGGTGTTCCACGACGACCAGCACGGCACGGCGATCATCGCCGCGGCCGGGCTGATCAATGCGCTGGAGCTGACCGGCCGCGCCATCGGCGACGTGCGCATGGTGCTGAACGGCGCCGGCGCCGCCGCCATCGCCTGCGTCGAGCTGTTCAAGTCGCTGGGCGTGCCGGCGCAGAACATCATCCTGTGCGACAGCAAGGGCGTGGTCTGGCAGGGCCGCACCGAGGGCATGAACCAGTGGAAGGCGGCGCATGCCGTCGACACGCCGCACCGGACCCTGGCCGAGGCGGTCAAGGGCGCCGACGTGTTCATCGGCCTGTCGGTCAAGGGCGCGATGACCCAGGAGATGGTGCGGTCGATGGCCGACAAGCCGATCGTCTTCGCCCTGGCCAACCCCGACCCCGAGATCGCGCCGGACGAGGTCAAGGCGGTGCGGCCGGACGCCATCATCGCCACCGGGCGGTCGGACTATCCGAACCAGATCAACAACGTCCTCGGCTTCCCCTACATCTTCCGCGGGGCGCTGGACGTCCGCGCCCGCACCATCAACGAGGCGATGAAGCTGGCCGCGGCCCACGCTTTGGCCCGCCTCGCGCGGCAGGACGTGCCGGACGAGGTCGACAGCGCCTATTCCGGCCGCCGGCTGCGCTACGGCCCCGACTACATCATCCCGGTGCCGTTCGACCCGCGGCTGATCGAGGAGATCCCGCTGGCGGTGGCCGAGGCGGCGATCGAATCGGGAGTCGCCCGCAAGCCGATCACCGACGTCGCCGCCTACCGCCAGAGCCTGCGCCGCCGCCTGGACCCGACCGCGGACAAGCTGCAGCTGATCTTCGACAAGGTGGCGTCGGCCGAGACCCGCGTGGTCTTCGCCGAGGGCGAGGAGGAGCGCACGATCCGCGCCGCCATCGCCTTCCGCGCCCAGGGCTACGGCACGCCGATCCTGATCGGCCGCGAGGAGCGGGTGCGCGAGACCATGGCCCGGATCGGCCTGCCCGAGGCGACCGTGGCGGAGCTGGAGATCCACAACGCCCGGCTGTCGCGGCACAACGAGCGCTACATCGACTTCGTCTACGGCCGGCTGCAGCGCCAGGGGCTGCTGCAGCGCGACGTGGCCCGCATGGTCAACCAGGGCCGCAACATCTTCGCCGCCTGCATGGTCGCGCATGGCGACGCCGACGCCATGGTCACCGGCCTGACCCGCAACTTCACCACCTGCTTCGAGGAGATCACCCGGGTCATCGACCCGGCGCCGGAGCATGTGCCCTTCGGCCTGTCGATGCTGACGGTGCGCGGAGGCACGGTGCTGATCGCCGACACCACGGTGCATGAGCGGCCGGACCCGGAGCTCCTGGTCGACATCGCCCTGCAGGCCGCGGCCAAGGCCCGGGCGCTGGGCCACGAGCCGCGCCTGGCCTTCGTCTCCTCCCCCAATTTCGGCCAGCCGATGCGCGAGTTCACCCAGCGCATCCGCGACGCGGTGACGATCATGGACGCCCGCGCCAAGGCCGGCGGGGTCGATTTCGAATACGATGGCGAGATGACCGCCGAAGTCGCGCTGGACTATGCGCTGATGAAGCGGCTGTACCCCTTCGCCCGCCTGTCCGGCCCGGCCAACCTGCTGATCATGCCGGCGCTGAACGCGGCCAATATCGGCGCCAAGATGATCCAGAAGCTGGCCGGCGCCTCGCTGATCGGTCCGCTGCTGTGCGGGCTGCAGAAGCCGGCGCAGGTGGTGCAGATGGGCGCCACGGTGAACGAGATCGTCACCGCGGCGGCGCTGGCCGCCTACGACGCCCTGGCGCAGCACCGCTAGGGCGAGAGCCGCGGCGCCGGCGCCAGGGCGGGGCGACGGCCGCGCGGCCTTGATGCGGCGCCGCTTCCGCGTAAGATCGCTGCTGCACCGCACAAAAACGACGGGGCGAGTCGCGGGGAGGGAATGGCTCGGCACTAGCCGCCGGGCTCGGTCCGCATTATGGTCCGCGCCCGGAACCCTCAGGACCACAGACCAGGGCCGACATGGACATCAGCAAGATCGCGGTCGGGGTGAACCCGCCCTTCGACGTCAACGTCATCATCGAGAACCCCATGGGCGGGGTGCCGGTGAAGTACGAGCTCGACAAGGAATCGGGCGCGATGTTCGCCGACCGCTTCCTGCACACCGCGATGGCCTATCCGGGCAATTACGGCTTCACCCCGCACACCCTGTCGGGCGACGGCGCCCCGGTCGACGTCATCGTCGTCGGCCGCGAGCCGGTGATGCCCGGCGCCGTGCTGCGCGCCCGCCCGGTCGGCGTGCTGCTGATGGAGGACGAGGCCGGCCAGGACGAGAAGATCCTGGCGGTGCCGGTGTCGAAGCTCCACCCCTACTACAACAAGGTGCAGAGCTACGAGGACCTGCAGGAGATCCTGCGCGACCAGATCGCCCATTTCTTCGCCCACTACAAGGACCTGGAGAAGGGCAAGTGGGTCCGCATCCTCGGCTGGGACGGCCCGCAGCGGGCGGCGGAGATGATCGTCGACGGCATCGAGCGCGCCAAGGCCGAGAAGAAGAGCGCCGCGGAGTAAACTGATGGACGCCGCGCCATGACGGCATCGCTGGAGGTCACGGTCGGGGACATCACCCGGCTGGAGATCGACGCGATCGTCAACGCGGCGAATGAAAGCCTGCTGGGCGGGGGCGGCGTCGACGGCGCCATCCACCGCGCCGCGGGGCCCGAGCTTTTCGCCGAATGCCGGACGCTGGGCCGCTGCCCGACCGGCGAGGCCCGCATCACACGAGGCTACCGGCTGCCGGCGCGGCACGTGATCCATTGCGTCGGCCCGGTCTGGCGCGGCGGCGGCCAGGGCGAGGACGGCCTCCTCGCCGGCTGCTACCGTTCGGCGCTGCGCCTGGCCCAGGAGAATGGCTGCGCCGGCATCGCCTTCCCGGCGATCAGCACCGGCATCTACCGCTTCCCGCCCGACCGCGCCGCCGGCATCGCCGTCGGCACGGTGCAGGAGATGCTGCCGCAGGTGCCGGCGGTGCGGCGCGTGATCTTCTGCTGCTTCGACGAGGCGATGGCGGCGCGGTACCGATCTTTGCCCGGGCTTCATGCCGGCGGACAAGGGCCCTGATCCGGCCGGCATCATGACCGCGGCCAGCCGGCAGCCCTGATCCGGCCTTTCAGGCGGACGGGGACCTATCCCCTGGTATGGCTCGTCCTCTCCCTCGACCCAATCGATCGCGAGCACGCCTCGACGTAGCGTCGTCGAAGCCGTGCAAGGCGATCAGCCAGGAGAGAAAGATGAGCCCGGACAGCATCCCGCACCCCGTTCCGAAGGGGCCCGAAGAGTTGGTTCCGTCCCGCTACGCGGTGCAGGTCGGCGAGATCGACGTGCTGGTGGTCAGCGACGGGGTGCTGCCACTGCCGACCGCGATGCTGGCCCACAACGTCGACCCGGCCGTCCGGGCGGCCTGGCTGAAGGACATGTTCCTGCCGCCGGACGCGTTCGACTGGGCGCTGAACGTGGTCGTGGTGCGCAGCGGCGACCAGACCATCCTGGTCGACGCCGGGCTGGGGTTCGACCCGGACCTGCACCTGCCACGGGCCGGGCAGCTGATCAAGCGGCTGGAGGCGGCCGGCATCGATCTCGCCTCCGTGACCGATCTGGTGCTGACCCACATGCATATGGACCATGTCGGCGGGCTGCTCGTCGACGGGGTGAAGGACCGGCTGCGCCCGGAGCTGCGGATCCATGTGTCGGCCGCCGAGGTCGAGTTCTGGGAGGCGCCCGATTTCTCCCACGTCGCCATGCCGCCGGGCTTCCCGGACGCGCTGCGGTCGGCCGCCAAGCGGTTCATGGAGCTGTACCGCAGCCATCTGCGGACCTTCGAGGAGAAGCAGGAGGTGGCGCCGGGGGTGGTCGCCCATCGCACCGGCGGCCACACCCCCGGGCACTGCGTGGTCCGCGTGGCGGCGGGCGGCGACCGGCTGACCTTCGCCGGGGACCTCGTGTTCGCGGTCGGGTTCGACCACCCCGACTGGTACAACGGCTTCGAGCACGACCCGGAGGAGGCGGCCCGCGTCCGGACCCGCCTGCTGCAGGAGCTGGCGGGGACCGGCGAGCTGCTGGTGGCCACCCACCTGCCGTTCCCGTCCGTCGGCCGGGTGGCGGCCGCCGGCGACACCTTCCGCTGGGTGCCGGTCTTCTGGGACTACTGACCGCGTGCCGGATTGAAGCCGAACGCATAGCAAGCCGATGCAGGGACCCTACTCGGGCCACGACATCCCCGCTTGAGCCCGGGCGCCCCGTCCGCCACCCTGGGGCGGTGGTTTCGGGCGGGAGCCTGCGATGTCGGTGCGCAACCTGGATGCCCTGTTCCGACCGGCCTCGATCGCCCTGATCGCCGACGGTCCGGTCGGCGCCGTGCTGGCCCGCAACCTGTTCGCCGGCGGCTTCGACGGGCCGGTGATGCCGGTCACCCAGGGCGCCCGGTCGGTCGGCAGCGCCCTCGCCTACCCGTCCGTCGCCGACCTGCCGATGGCGCCGGACCTGGCCGTGATCGCGGCGCCGCCCGACGCCCTGCCCGGGCTGATCGCCCAGCTGGGCGGCCGCGGCACCCGTGCCGCCGCGGTCGTCGGCATCGACCGGCCGGCGGCGGCGAAAGGCACGGAGGGCGCCCGGCTGCGCCAGGCGATGCTGGACGCGGCCCGGCCGCATCTGCTGCGCATCCTCGGCCCCGACGGCTTCGGCCTGATGGCGCCGCATCGCGGCGTCAACGCCAGCCTGGGCCATGTCGCCCCCGAGGCCGGCGACCTGGCCTTCGTCAGCCAGTCCGGCACCGTGGCCGCGGCGGTGCTGGACTGGGCCACCCGGCGCGGCATCGGCTTCAGCCACGTCGTCTCGCTGGGCGGCATGGCCGATGTCGATTTCGGCGACATGCTGGACTGGCTGGCCGCCGACACCCGCACCCGCGCGGTGCTGCTGCACATCGAGACCATCAGCCACGCCCGCAAGTTCATGTCGGCCGCCCGCGTCGCCGCCCGCACCCGGCCGGTGGTGGTGATCCGCCCCGGCCGCGGCGACAGGCGGGCCGGCGACGCCGACGGGCTGATCGGCCCCGATGCGGTGTACGACGCCGCCTTCCGCCGCGCCGGCATGCTGCGGGTGTTCGACCTGGCCGAGCTGTTCGACGCGGTCGAGACCCTGGCCAGCGGCCTGCGGGTCGAGGGCGAGCGGCTGGCGATCCTGACCAACGGCGCGGGCCTCGGCCTGCTGGCCACGGAGGCGCTGGCCGACGCCGGCGGGACCGTGGCCGTGCCGGCGGCGGCGACGGCGAGACGGCTGGGGATCGCCGGTGCCGATCCGCCCGGCCCGGTCGACCTGGGCGATGCGGCGCCGGCCGACCGCTTCGCCCGGGCGCTGGAGGCGCTGCTGGCCGATCCCGGCCGCGACGCGGTGCTGGTGGTGAACGGCCCGAGCGCGATCGCCGACCCGGTCGAGGCGGCCCGGGCGGTGGCCGGCGTGGTCGCCGAGACGGCGAGGCGCGACGGCCGCCGCCCGCCGGTCCTGGCCAGCTGGCTGGGCGCCGCCGCCGAGACCCGGCGCCTGTTCGCCGAGGCCCGCATCCCCGGCTACGACACGCCGGGCCAGGCGGCGCGCGCCTTCATGCATCTGGCCCGGCACCGGCGGAACCAGGTGCTGCTGATGCAGACGCCGCCGGCCCTGCCGGAGGATTTCCAGCCGGATGCCGACGCCGCCCGGGCGGTGATCGCGGCGGCCCTCGCGGAAGGCCGGGCCGCCCTGACCGCGGCCGAGGCGCGGTCGGTGCTGGACGCCTATCGCATCCCGCTGTCGCCCGAAGGCGCCGCCGCCCGGCCCGAGGCGCATCAGCTGGTGCTGGGGATCGACGACGACCCGGTGTTCGGCCCGGTGCTGCTGTTCGGTCAGGGCGGTGCCGCGGCCGAGCTGCTGCATGACGGCGTCGCCGCCCTGCCGCCCTTGAACGCCGTGCTGGCGCGCGACCTGATGCGGCGCGCCCGGGTCTGGCGGCTGCTGCAGGGCTATCGCGGCCGGCCGCCGGCCGACCTGGACGCCGTGGCGCTGACGCTGGTCAAGCTGTCGCAGCTGGCCGCCGACCTGTCGGAGGTGGCGGCGCTGCGGATCAACCCGCTGCTGGCCGGCGCCGCGGGCGTGCTGGCGCCCGGCGCCGCGATCCGGGTGCAGCCGCCGCTGCCGCCGGGCACGCCGCGCTTCGCCATCCGGCCCTATCCGCAGCGGCTGGTGCAGCACCTGGCGCTGCGCGACGGCCGCGAGGTCACGCTGCGGCCGGTTCGGCCGGAGGACGAGCCGGCGATCCGCGAGATGCTGCAGCGGTCCAGCCCGGAGGATGTGCGGCTGCGCTTCTTCAGCGCCATGCGCAGCTTCAGCCACGAATTCGCGGCCCGGCTGACCCAGATCGACTACGACCGCGAGATGGCGCTGGTGGCCGAGGCCGAGGAGGACGGGCAGCGCGTGATCCTGGGCGCCGTGCGCATCATCGCCGATCCGGACGGCGAGACCGCGGAATACGGCATCATGGTGCGCTCGGACCTCAAGGGCCAGGGCCTCGGCCACCGGCTGATGACCGAGATCATCGGCTATGCCCGCAGCCGCGGGCTGAAGCGGATCTTCGGCGAGGTGCTGCGGGAGAACGTGACCATGCTGCGCATGGCCGAGGAGCTCGGATTCGCCCGCGCGGACGTGCCGGACGAGCCCGGCATCATTCATGTGACGATTTCGCTCGACGAGATCGCCGCTCTCGGTCAGCATTCCGCCTAGGGATTCAGTCGCCCAGGGGGATGGGCGATTGATGTTTTCCTCTTTGAATGAAGCACTTGTCCGTATAAGTTGAGGGCCTGCGTTAATTTTCGGGCCCGCGGCGTCGCCGCTGGGCTTTCGTATTTGGGGGAGCATGGAGGGGAAGATGCCAGGGACAACCCGCTGGACCAGGACGGTTGCGGCCACGGCCTTGCTCGCGGGCTTGCTTGCCGCCTG
The DNA here is from genome assembly GCF_916619195.1 of Inquilinus sp. Marseille-Q2685. Taxonomy (NCBI): domain Bacteria; kingdom Pseudomonadati; phylum Pseudomonadota; class Alphaproteobacteria; order Rhodospirillales; family Rhodospirillaceae; genus Inquilinus; species Inquilinus sp. Marseille-Q2685. Next base: position 365,588 of record NZ_CAKAKL010000002.1, on the reverse strand, counting down.
CGCCGAGGCACCGAAGCCGAAACCCGTGGTCGCCAGCGGCCCCTGGGGGGCCGAGATCCACGACGCCTCGCGCCGCTTCAACATCCCCGAGGAATGGATCCGCGCGGTGATGCAGGTGGAGAGCGGCGGCCAGACCCATTGGAAGGGCGGCCAGCCGATCACCAGCCACGCCGGCGCCATGGGGCTGATGCAGGTCATGCCCGGCACCTAGGAGGAGCTGCGCTACGTCCACGGCCTGGGCCCCGACGCCTACGAGCCGCGCGACAACATCATGGCGGGCGCCGCCTATATCCGCGAGATGTACGACCTGTACGGCTATCCCGGCTTCCTCGGCGCCTACAATGCCGGGCCGGGGCGGGACCGCCAGTATGTCGAGGAAGGCCGGCCGCTGCCGCGCGAGACGCGGCGCTACATGGACATCATCGCGCCGCAGATCGCCGGCATCATGCCGGGTCGCGACGGCGGCACCGACCGGATGACCCAGTATGCTGCCGCCCAGATCCAGCAGAAGGTGCCGGCGACGATCCGCATGGCCCCGATCCCCGACGGATCCTCGCGCCGCAACACCACCGTGGTGGCGGCGATGAAGCCGATCCCCGACGGGTCCTCGACCCGCGGCACCACCGTCGTCGCCGCGATGCAGCCGATCCCGGATGGCTCGTCGACCCGCGGCAGCACCGTGGTCGCGGCGATGCAGCCGATCCCCGACGGGTCGGGCACCGTCGTCGCGTCGGCGCTGCCGCCGGTCCGCGTGGTGCCGCAGCCGGGCGCGGTGCGCATGCAGCCGATCCCGGACGGCAGCACCCAGGTCGCCGCGGCCGCTCCGGCAACCCGCCCGGCACCGGTGCGCATGGCCCCGATCCCCGACGGCAGCACCCAGGTCGCCGCCGCGCCCGCCCCGGCAGCCCGCCCGGCACCGGTGCGGATGGCGCCGATCCCGGATGGCAGCACCCAGGTCGCGGCCGCTGTCCCGGCCCCGGCTCCCGCCGCCCGCGCGGCGGTGGCGCCGACCCGGATGGCGCCGATCCCCGACGCGCCGCCGGTCCGCGTCGCTTCGGCCAAGACCGGCCGCGCCCAACCCGTGCTGCAGCAGGTCGCCGATGCCGGCGAGCCGCGCCGTCAGGCCAACGGCCTGCCCGCCGGCTGGTTCGTGCCGAGCGCGCCGGGCAACTGACGCTCCGTCAAAACGGAAGCCCGCGCCGCCGACAGGTGGCGCGGGCTTTTTCTTTGGGAATGGCGCCAAGCCCGTCTGCCCTCATCGTCATTGCTTCGTCGGCTGCGCCTCCTTGCAATGACGGTGTCGGGAACCCGGGAAGGGGGCTCGCCGATCACGCCGCGTCGGGGACGCCCGCAGGGCGGCGGTAGCTCCAGGCGCCGAGGGGCGGCAGGTTGCGCCAGACGAAGTCGACCATCCGGCCCTGCAGCCCCAGCTTGCGCCGCGGCAGCGGCGACAGGATCGGGTTGGTCAGCTGCAGGAACCGCCCCGACCGGCCCATGCGGGCGAAGGCGGCGTCGATGATCGCCCGCTGCAGGTCGAGCGGGAACCAGATGATCGGCAGGCTGGACACCACCACCGACAGCCGCTTGACCCCGATGCCGTCCAGCATCCGGCCGATCTCCGCGACGTCGCCCTCCAGCACCGTGACGCCGGGGAAGCGCTGGCGCAGCACGGTGCAGAATTCGGGCATCTTCTCGACGACGATCAGCTTCTCCGGCGGCAATCCCGTCGCCAGCAGCCCTTCGGTGAGGCTGCCGGTGCCGGCGCCGAGCTCGAGCCCCGGGTCGCTGCAGCGAGGATCGACGTGCCGGGCGAAGGCGCGGGCCACGGCCGGGCTGGAGGGCGCCCAGGCCGCGACCTTCAGCGGCGACCGGGCCCAGATCCGGAGGAACAGCCAGGAATCCTTGCTCACGCGACATCTCCCGTGCCGTTTTGCCCGGACAACCAACAACCTTGACGGATGGTTCCCGGGATCAGGCCTGCGCCTGGACATCCAGCGAATAGCCGGCGGAGCGGACGGTGCGGATCAGGTCGATCTCGCTGTCGTCGTTCAGCGCCTTGCGCAGCCGGCGGATATGCACGTCGACGGTGCGCGGCTCGACATAGACGTCGTGGCCCCAGACGATGTCGAGCAGCTGCTCGCGGCTGAACACCCGGCCGGGATGCTGCATAAAGTGGCGCAGCAGGCGGAACTCGGTCGGGCCGAGATGGACGTCGCGGTTGCCGCGGCGGACGCGGTGGCCGCCGAGATCCATGCTGAGATCGGCGTAGCTGAGGATGTCGCCGGCGCTGGAGGGCGAGGTGCGGCGCAGCACCGCCTTGATCCGGGCCATCAGCTCCGGCGTCGAGAACGGCTTGGCGACGTAGTCGTCGGCGCCGGAATCGAGGCCGCGCACGCGGTCCCCCTCCTCGCCCCGCGCCGTCAGCATGATCACCGGGATGTCGCGGGTCTTGGCGCCGCGGCGCAGCTGCCGGCAGACCTCGATGCCGGAGAGATGCGGCAGCATCCAGTCGAGCAGCACCAGGTCCGGGCGCTGCTCGCTGGCCAGCAGCAGCGCCTCCTCGCCGTCATAGGCGGCGAGGACGCGGAAGCCTTCGCGCTCCAGGTTGTAGGTCAGGAGGGTGACGAGGTCGACCTCGTCCTCGACCACCAGAACCAGCGGCTGGATGCCGGCTCTCATGCATTGTCCTCCGGCTTGGCCTCGGGGGTGACGACGGTGAAGGAGGTGGCGTCGCCCTTCGGCCGCACGTCCTTCACCGGCTTGCCCGTGAGCAGGAAGTGGATCAGCTCGGCGATGTTGGTCGCGTGGTCGCCGATCCGCTCGATGTTCTTGGCGATGAAGAGGAGATGGGTGCAGGGGGTGATATTGCGCGGATCCTCCATCATGTAGGTGAGGGTCTCGCGGAACAGGCTGGTGTAGAGGTCGTCGACCGATTCGTCCTGGCGCCAGGCCGACAGCGCCTTGTCCAGGTCGCGCTCGGTATAGGCGTCGAGCACGTCCTTGATGATCTGCTGCACCATCCGGCCCATGCGGGGCAGCGTCGCCACCGGGCGGACCACCGGCACCTGGGCCAGGGCCAACGACCGCTTGGCGATATTGGCGGCGTAGTCGCCGATCCGCTCGAGGTCGGCGGCGATGCGGAGCGCCGAGATCACCTCGCGCAGGTCGGCCGCGAAGGGCTGGCGCAGGGCCAGGATCTGGACCACCGCGGCGTCGACCGAGGCCTCGTAGGCGTCCATCTGCTCGTCGCTGCGCATCACCCGGCCGGCGAGGTCGGCGTCGCGCCGCACCACCGCCTGGATGGCGAGCTCGAGTTGGCTTTCCGCCAGGCCGCCCATCTGCACGATGGTGCGGCGCAGCGCCTCGAGCTCCTGGTCGAAGGACTTGACGATATGTTCGTTTGCCATGGCGCTGATCCTTCTGACCCGGGGCTCAGCCGAAGCGGCCGGTGATGTAGCTGTGCGTCCGCTCGTTCTTCGGGCTGGTGAACAGCTCCGACGTCTCGCCGAACTCGACCAGCTCGCCAAGATACATGAAGGCGGTGAAGTCGGCGGCGCGGGCCGCCTGCTGCATGTTGTGGGTGACGATCGCGATCGTGTAGTCGGTCTTCAGCTCGTCGATCAGCTCCTCGATCTTCGCGGTCGAGATCGGGTCGAGCGCCGAGGTCGGCTCGTCGAGCAGCACCACGTCGGGCTGCATCGCGATGGTGCGGGCGATGCACAGGCGCTGCTGCTGGCCGCCGGAGAGGCTGGTGCCGCTCTTCTTCAGCTTGTCCTTGACCTCGTCCCACAGCGCGGCGCGGCGCAGGGCGCCTTCGACACGGCTGTCCATCTCGGCCTGGTCCAGCTTCTCGTAGAGCCGGATGCCGAAGGCGACGTTGTCGTAGATCGACATCGGGAACGGCGTCGGCTTCTGGAACACCATGCCGACCCGGGCGCGCAGCAGGTTCACGTCCTGCTTCGAGCCGAGGATGTTCTCGCCGTCCAGCAGCACCTCGCCGACCGCGCGCTGCTTCGGGTACAGGTCGTACATCCGGTTCAGGATGCGCAGCAGCGTCGACTTCCCGCAGCCCGAGGGACCGATGAAGGCGGTCACGCAGCGCTCATAGAGCGGCAGGTTGATCTTCTTCAGCGCCTCGTGGTCCTCGTAGAAGAAGGACAGGTTGCGGATCGAGATCTTCTCGCGGAGATCGCGGGCGAAGTCCTTGGGGCGGTCGACGTTGATGTTCACGTCGAGCGTCGTCACCTGAGCGCCATTGCCTGTCATGACCGTCAGCCCTGCTTGCCGCCGAGCGAGGAGAGCGCCCGGGCGATGATGTTGAGGAGGAGGATCGTCACCGTGATCAGGAGCGCGCCGCCCCAGGCCAGCCGCTGCCAGTCCTCATAGGGGCTGAGCGCGAACTGGAAGATGACCACGGGCAGATTCGCCATCGGCGCGTTCATGTCCGTGCTCCAGAACTGGTTGTTCAGAGCGGTGAACAGAAGCGGCGCCGTCTCGCCGCTGATGCGGGCGACCGCCAGCAGCACGCCGGTGATCATGCCGTTGCGCGCGGCGCGGTAGCAGATCATCAGCACCACCTTCCACTGCGGCGAGCCGAGCGCCGCGGCGGCTTCGCGCAGGGTGTTCGGCACCAGCTTCAGCATGTCCTCGGTGGTGCGGATCACCACCGGCACCGCGATGATCGACAGAGCTACGGCGCCGGCCCAGGCCGAGAAGTGCCCCATCGACGACACCATGATCTCGTAGACGAACAGGCCGACCACGATCGAAGGCGCGCTGAGCAGGATGTCGTTGATGAAGCGGATCACCTCGGCCAGCTTGCTGGTCTTGCCGAACTCGGCCAGGTAGGTGCCGGCGAGGATGCCGATCGGCGTGCCGATCAGGGTGCCGACCACGGTCATGATCAGGCTGCCGAAGATCGCGTTCAGCAGGCCGCCCCCTTCGCCCGGAGGCGGCGGGGTGGATTCGGTGAACAGGGCCGGGGTGATCGCGTCGAGGCCGTTGATCAGCAGCGTGGCGAGGATCCAGACCAGCCAGAGCAGACCGAACACCGCCGCCCCGAAGGAGATGCTGAGCAGGATCGAGTTGGTCGCCCGGCGGCGGGCGTAGAGTGCAGTCGGTACCGGCATGTCTAGCCCCCCGCCTTGCGCTGCAGCCGCAGCAGCTGGATCTTGGCCAGCGCCAGGACGATGAAGGTGATGACGAAGAGCACGAGGCCCAGCGCGATCAGCGACGAGGTGTAGAGGTCGCCGACGGCCTCGGTGAATTCATTGGCGATCGAGGCGGAGATGGTGGTGCCCGGCGCCAGGATCGAGTTCGAGATGCGGTGGGCGTTGCCGATGACGAAGGTGACCGCCATGGTCTCGCCCAGCGCCCGGCCGAGGCCGAGCATGACGCCGCCGACCACGCCGACGCGGCTGTAGGGCAGCACCACCTTCCACATCACCTCCCAGGTCGTGGCACCCAGGCCGTAGGCGGATTCCTTGAGCAGCGGCGGCACCGTCTCGAACACGTCGCGCATGATCGAGGTGATGAAGGGCAGCACCATGATCGCCAGGATCAGCCCGGCGGTGAAGATGCCGATGCCGTAGGGCGGGCCGGCGAACAGCGGCCCGATCAGCGGCAGCTTGCCGAAGGTGCCGATCAGGAAGGGCTGCACCGTCTGCTGCAGGATCGGCGCCAGCACGAAGAAGCCCCAGATGCCGTAGATGATGCTGGGGATGCCGGCCAGGAGCTCGATGGCGATGCCGAGCGGCCGCTTCAGCACCGGCGGGCACAGCTCGGTCAGGAAGATGGCGATGCCGAAGCTGACCGGGACGCCGATCAGCATGGCGATCAACGAGGTGACCAAGGTGCCGTAGATCGGCGCCAGCGCGCCGAACTTGTCGGTGACCGGGTTCCAGACCTCGGTCGTGACGAAGCCGAAGCCGAAGGTCTGCAGCGCCGGCATCGCGCCGATGATCAGCGACAGGATCACCCCGCCCAGGATCGCCAGCACCAGCACGGCGAAGAACAGGGTGGTCAGGCGGAATCCGGTGTCCGCCATGCGCTGTCGCTGGGCGGTGCGCGCGTCGATCCGCGGCCCGATCTTCTGAAAGGTGGTGTCCACCATGATCACCTTGCCTGGGAAACAAGCGGCGCCGTGCGGAGGTTCAACCGCACGGCGCCCACTCGATCAGCCGTGTCGGCCGATCACTTCGAGGCGGTCCAGATCGGCTTGCCGTCGGCGCCCTTGATGCTGTCGGCCCAGGTCTTGTGGACCATCTCGACCACCGAGTCCGGCATCGGCACGTAGTCGAGGTCCTCGGCCAGCTTGTCGCCCTTGCTGTAGGCCCAGGCGAAGAACTGCAGCGCGGTGGCCGACGCGGCCGGATCCTGCGGCTGCTTGTACATCAGGATGAAGCTGGCGCCGGTGATCGGCCAGCTCTCCGCACCCGGCTCGTTGGTCAGGATGACGTAGTAGCCCTTGGAGTTCGCCCAGTCGGCGGCCGACGCCGCGGCCTGGAAGCTCTTGATCGTCGGCTCGACCGCCTTGCCGTCCTTGTTGACCAGCTTGACGTAGGTCAGCTTGTTCTGCTTGGCGTAGGCGTATTCGACGTAGCCGATGGCGCCTTCGGTCTGCTTGGTGGTGTTGGCGACGCCCTCATTGCCCTTGGCGCCGATGCCGGCCGGCCACTGCACCGAGGAGTTGGCGCCGACCGAGTCCTTGAACTTGGCGTTCACCGACGAGAGGTAGGTCGTGAACAGGAAGTTGGTGCCCGACCCGTCCGACCGGTAGGCCGGGGCGATGGCGGTGTCCGGCAGGTTGACGCCCGGGTTCAGCGCCTTGATCTTCTCGTCGTTCCAGGTGGTGATGTCGCCGAGATAGATCTGCGCGACCAGGTCGCCGCTGAGGGTCAGCTGGCCCGGCGCAACGCCCGGGATGTTCACGACCGGCACCACGCCGCCCATGATCATCGGGAACTGCACGAGACCGGCGGCGTCGAGATCCTCCGGCTTCAGCGGCATGTCCGAGGCGCCGAAGGTGACGGTCTTTTCCTTGATCTGCTTGATGCCGCCGCCCGAGCCGATCGACTGGTAGTTCAGGCCGATGCCGCTTTCCTTCTTATAGGCGTCGGCCCACTTGGCGTAGATCGGGTACGGAAAGGTGGCGCCGGCGCCGGAAATATCGGCCGCCTGGGACGCGCCCGCCACGAGCGCGACCGCCGCGCCGAGCACCGCGCCGCGAAGGATGGATCGTGAAAAAAGCTTCACGGGAATCTCCTGTGGTGGTGGGACGAGCCCCACGGCATCGTCCGGTCAGGCGGCCAGCGCCCCCGTCCGAGCGCAGGCTATAGTCGTCGCCGCCGACGCTTTTAAGACAATTCGGTTACAGTTTTATGAAGGGCCCGGCCGGCCGGCTTGCTGCCCGGCGCGGCCGGCAGATGCACGGTGAAGACGCTGCCGCGGCCGACCTCGCTGTCGATCTCCAGCCGGCCGCGATGGCGGCTGACGATGTGCTTGACGATGGCGAGGCCGAGGCCGGTGCCGCCGACGGCGCGGCTGCGCGCCGGGTCGACCCGGTAGAACCGCTCGGTCAGCCGCGGCAGGTGCTCGCGGGCGATGCCTTCGCCCTGGTCGCTGACGCTGACGACGAGGCCGGTCCGCCGCCCCTCGGCCGAGGCCCGCGCGGACAGGCCGACCACGCCGCCCTGGCGGCCGTAGTTGATCGCGTTCGACACCAGGTTCTGGAACACCTGGTACAGCTGGTCCGAATCCCCGACCACCTGCGGCAGGTCGGGCGCCAGGTCGAGCTCGAGCCGCTGGGCCTTGCGCTGGGCCTTGAGCTCGAGCGCGTCGGCGACCGACTGCAGCAGCGGCCCGACCGCGACCCGCCCGGTCGGCGGCACATGCTCGTCCAGCTCGATCCGCGACAGCGACAGCAGGTCGTTGACCAGTCGGGACATGCGCTCGGCCTGCTGCTGCATGATGCCGAGGAAGCGCTCGCGCGCCGCCGCGTCGTCTCGCGCCGGGCCGCGCAGCGTCTCGATGAAGCCCATCAGGCTGGACAGCGGCGTGCGCAGCTCGTGGCTGGCATTGGCGACGAAGTCGGCCCGCATCTGCTCGACCCGCTTGGAGGCGGTGAGATCGTAGAAGGTGACCAGCAGCGCCGGCTCGGGCCGGTCGTCGGACTCCCGCTCGCCAGCGTCGCCGCGCCGTTCGAAGCGCTGGATCCGGACTTCGAACTCGCGCTCGATCGGCACCGGCAGGTTCAGCGGGACGGTCAGCATCGGGCCGCCGGCGAGGACGGCGTCGACGGCGGCGACGATCTCCGGATGGCGGATCGCCTCGGCCATGTCGCGGCCCAGGAGCCGGTCGCCGAACAGCCGCTCGGCGGCGCCGTTGGCGCGCAGCACGCTGCGGTCGCCGGCCAGCACCAGGATCGGGTCGTCCTGCGCCTCCAGGATCTCCGACGCGGTCTGCAACTCGACCGCCAGGCTGCGCTCGCGGCCGCGGGCATGACGCTGCAGCCGCTGCAACTGCAGGAACAGGATCTGGCCGATCTCGGTCGAGGGCCGCGGCGGCCGATCCGGCGCCTCGGAGGCCGAGGCCTCGATATGGCGGCGCAGCAGGTCGAGGTCGCGCAGCAGGCGCCAGGCAAACAGGCCGGCGACGCCGACCACCGCCACCACCCCGGCCGCCGCTAGCCAGATGCCGATCCCGTCAGATCCTGCCGACAGCAGCAGCAGCGCGATCACCAGAGCGGCGATCACCCCGATGCCGAACAGGTGGCGATAGATCGGTCCGGCCATGCCCATGCGCCTCGAACAGCGAGCCCCAGAATACCGCGATCACGCGGAAAGCGGCGACGCTACCCGTGGTCGATGACGGTTTCATGTCGTCGGCTGCGGCATCGGGGCCGGTGCCGCCATGCGTCAGGAGGGGACGGACACGCCGCCACCGGCGCCCATATAGACGCCCTTGGCCGGCTTGTCCGACCGCTCGCAGGCGGCGGCGGCGACCGCCACCGCCAGCAGCGCCGCGAGAAGGCCGAGCCGCCGCATCACTCGCCCTTGGCCACGCCGACCATGGCCGGGCGCAGCAGCCGGCCCTGCAGCACATAGCCGGGCTGGACCACCTGGACGATGGTGCCGGACGGCTTGCCGGTGCCCGGCAGCTCGAACATGGCCTGGTGGAAGTTCGGGTCGAAGGTCTCGCCGACCGGCTCGATCCGGGTCACGCCGTGGCGCTCGAAGGCGGCCAGCAGTTGGCGCTCGGTGGCGGCGACGCCGTCGACCAGGGTCTTCAGCGCCGGATCCGCGTCGACCGCCTCGGCCGGCACCGCGTCGATGGCGCGGCGCAGGTTGTCGGCGGCGTCGAGCAGCGACTTGGCGAAGCCGGAGATGGCGTATTTCGCCGTGTCCTCGCGCTCGCGCTCCGACCGGCGGCGGATGTTCTCGGTCTCCGCCAGGGCGCGCAGCGCCTGGTCCTTCAGCTTGGCGTTCTCGGCCTCGAGAGCGGCGATGCGCTCCGCCGCCCCGGCCAGCGCCGCATCGCCCCCGGGATCGGAGGCCTGCGCGGCTTCGGCCGCGGTTTCGGTCTCGGCGACACCCTCGACCTCGGGCCCGGCGGCCCCGGTCTCCGGCTCCGTCGCGTCGGGGCGGGGCTCGGCGGACATCGTCTTGCTGTGCATCATGCTACCTGGTTCGTGGTCTCGTTGGTTCTGAGGAGACGGCCTATCATCTTCGCGGTGTAATCCACCATCGGGATGATGCGCGCATAGTTCAGCCGGGTCGGCCCGATCACGCCGACGGCGCCGACCACGCGCTGGTCGCCCCCCTTGTAGGGGGCGATGATCATCGAGCAGCCAGTGTGGCTGAACAGCCCGTTCTCGGCGCCGATGAAGATCTGCACGCCCTCGGCGGCATTGGCCGCGTCGAGCATCCGCAGCATCGCCTCCTTGGTCTCCAGCGCCTGGAACAGGCTGCGGATGCGCTCCAGATCCTCCAGCGCCGTGACGTCGTTGAGCAGGCGCGACTGGCCCTTGACGATCAGCGTGCCGCCCCCGCCGCCGCTCCAGGTGGCGAGGCCGGCCTCGACCACCTTGGCGGCCAGGCTGTCGAGCTGGCTCTTCTGCGCCTCGATCTCGCCCAGCACCTCGGCGCGGGCCTCGGCGATGGTGCGGCCGACGATGCGGGCGTTGAGATAGTTGGTGACGTGGACGAAGGTCGAGGCCGGCAGGCCCAGCGGCACCTCCAGCACCCGGTTCTCGACCATGCCGTCCTCGGTGACCAGCACCACCAGGGCGCGGCCGGGCGACAGGTTGACGAACTCGATATGCTTCAGCGGCCGGTCGGTCTTCGGCGCCAGAACGAGGCCAGCGCAGGCGGACAGGCCGGAGAGGGCGGAGGTCGCCTCCTCCAGCATCTCGGACACGCCGCGCCCGGCCTGGGCGCACATCGCCTCGATCGAGGCCCGCTCGCTCTCGCCGACATCGCCGAGCTGCATCAGCCCGTGCACGAACAGGCGCAGGCCCGCATCGGTCGGCAGCCGCCCGGCCGAGGTATGCGGGGCGTAGAGCAGGCCGGCATCCTCGAGATCCGCCATGACGTTGCGGATCGTCGCCGGCGACAGCGACATGCCGAGCCGGCGCGACAGCGTGCGGCTGCCCACCGGCTCGCCGGACTGGACATACGCGTCGACGATCAGGCGGAAGATCTCCCGCGAGCGCTCGTCGAGGTCCCGGAATGCCTGGCCGCCGGATCGGCTTGAAAGTTCGTTCAGCATGCTCATGGCCGTCGCCACGCTATGTAGGGGCCGTTGCACCCGAATCAACGTTCCCGGGCTTTACGGGTCGGACCCGCGAGGATAGCGTGCGCGACCTTCGCCGAGAACAGAAAGCGACCCCATGCGACCGTCCGGACGCGCCTTCGACGCCCTGCGCGCCATCCGCCTCGAGACCGACGTCAACAAATATGCCGAGGGCTCGTGCCTGGCGAAGTTCGGCGACACCCATGTGCTGTGCACGGCCTCGGTCGAGGACCGGGTGCCCTCCTGGCTGAAGGGCGGCGGCAAGGGCTGGGTGACGGCGGAGTACGGCATGCTGCCGCGCGCCACCGACCAGCGCACCGACCGCGAGGCCGCGCGCGGCAAGCAGACCGGGCGGACCCAGGAGATCCAGCGCCTGATCGGCCGGTCGCTGCGGGCCGTGACCGACCTGAAGTCGCTGGGCGAGATCCAGATCAAGGTCGATTGCGACGTGCTGCAGGCCGATGGCGGCACCCGCACCGCCGCGATCACCGGCGGCTATGTCGCGCTGGCCCTGGCGCTGCGCCATCTGGTGCAGATCCGCAAGATCAAGGCGCTGCCGCTGACCGACAGCGTCGCCGCCATCTCCTGCGGCCTCTACCAGGGCCAGGCGGTGCTGGACCTCGACTATGCCGAGGATTCGACCGCCCAGGCCGACGCCAACTTCGTCATCACCGGCAAGGGCGGGCTGGTCGAGGTGCAGGCGACGGCGGAGCAGACCCCCTTCAGCCGGGCCGAGTTCGAGGCGCTGCTGGCGCTGGCCGAGCAGGGCACGGCCGAGCTGGCGGCGATCCAGAAGGCGGCGCTGGGAGAGGACTGAACCCGGCCGGATTGTCATCCCCGGCGCTTGAGCCGGGAGAGCTGCCATGAAATCCTGCCGGCTGTGCCAAGGGAGCGGCCGATGATCAGCCTCGTGTTCTTGGTTTCCCTGATCCCAGCCGCGCTGGTGCTGCCCACCTTCATGACGCCCGGCCTACCACGGATCGAGGCCCATCTGCTGACCACCTTCGTCGCTCTCGAGCGGGCACCCCGGGCCGAGAAGCTGATCGACTACGCGCCCGAGGCCGGCGGCCCGGTCCTGTACCGGCTGCCGGGCAATGCCTGCTTCCTGCGCCTGGGCGGACAGCCCGGCCAGACCGAATGGATCCGGCGCGATGACCTCAACCGGATCGAGATCCTGGTCTCCGCCCCCGGCCTGGCGAAGGCCGGCGGGCGCTTCCAGCCCGACGGCACGGCGGAGCTGCGGCTGGGCTCCCAGACCGTCGCCGTCTCGGTCGCATCGCCCGGCCTGCCGACCTGGCGCTTCACGCTGGAGGAGACGCCGGCCCTGCAGGAGACGCTGGACGCAGACGAAGCGACTCTGCGCTTCACCGCGATCCGCGCCGGCCAGCCGGTGCCGGAGGAGGTGCTGAGCATCGCCGCCGGCAATCTGTGGCAGGCGATCCAGGGCCTCGATTCCTGTGCCATCGGCGCCGAGCTGCCGGGTGTGGTCGGGCCCTGAGTTGCGGTCCGGGCGGTACGGGCGGATCATCCCGGCATCCGAGCCGACCCCGCGAGGTCCCTATGATCGAAGCCTCCTGCCATTGCGGCGCCGTCCGGCTGCAGGTCGCGGAGCGGCCGCAGCGGCTGACCTCCTGCAACTGTTCGATCTGCCGCCGCCTCGGCACGCTGTGGGCCTATTATCCGCGCGACCAGCTGACCATCGTTGCCGGCGCCGGCACCACGGTGGCCTACATCCAGGGCGACCGCAGCCTGGCGATCCACCATTGCCCGACCTGCGGCTGCGTCACCCATTGGGAGGGGTTGCCGGCCGGAGATCCGGCACGGGTGGCGATCAACGCCCGGCTGATCGACCCGGCCGAGATCGAGGGCGTGCCGGTGCGCCGCTTCGACGGCGCCGATACCTGGACCTATCTCGACTGATAGGCGGCCGCCGCGGCCTCGACCCGGTGCTTCAGGCCGGAGCGCAAGCCAAGGGCGAAGGCGGTCTCGGCCATCAGGAACATCGGGCCGATCAGCAGCTGGAACAGGTTCGACAGGAAGGCCGGCCGTTTGCCCTCATAGGCATGGCCGACCAGCTGCAGCACCCAGCCGCCGACGAACAGGGTGCCGGCGACGATCCAGGTGGTCGAAGGCGAGCCGCCGCCGGCCACGGCACGGGCGACGATCAGCCCCGGGATCACCACCACCGCCATGGCCAGGCCGAGCCCGAGATCGAGCGCGATCCACAGGAGCCAGACCAGCAGGGCGACCAGATCGGCCAGCGTCACCGGCCAGCCGCCGATGGTGCCGAGCGGGATGGCGGCCAGCGCGATCAGCACCGCCTGGATGATCGCCGGGATGCCGAAGAAATGGGTCAGCCGGTTGCGGCCGTCGCGGTGGAAGCTGGTGTACATCGCCATCTGGCGATCGAACAGATCCGAAGCCATGCGCGATCCTCCCCGCCAGGAGAATAAACCCAGGGCGGGCTTCACGCGAGACGCAGAGCGATCGCGCGATCAGGCATGCGCGGCGAACGCCAGCACTTCACCCGGAGAGCGGATGGTGGCGCCGAGATAGCCGGTCACCAATGCCACGAGTTCTCTCTTCAGCTCCGGCATCCTCGGCGTCCCGTTCCGGTTGGCGTTGTAGATCACGCTCTCCACAGCAGAGGACAGCACCTGCACGACGGCCGCATCGGCTGCGCCCTTGGGGCCGCCCCGAAACGCCCGGACGACGGCCTCGCATCGGCTCAGATATTCGGCCTGAAAGGCAGCGCGCGCCGCGCGGGATTCGGCGGGGGCGGGCGAGTCGAGCAGGGCCCGGTGCAGCCAGGGATCGATGGAATGGACCGCCACCATCCCCTGGACGAAGTCATCGACGAGATGCCTCAGCCCGCTTCTTCCACTCACGGACCGCCGCAACTCCTCCAGCGCATGATCGAAGTGCTGCCGCCCGACGGCCGCGACCAGCGCGTCCTTGTTCGGGAAGTACTGGTACAGCGTGGCAGTGCCCACCCCCGCCACGTCGATCACCTCGTTGGTCGTGAACCCGAACCAGCCCCGGGCGCTCAGCACGGCGGCCCCCGCCTGGACGATCGCTTCGATCGTGGCGCGAGAGCGAGCCTGGCGCGGCACCCGCCGGACCTTTGCCGACAGCCTGGCATCATGAGTGGACATGCTCTCGCCTCCTGAGAAGGCACTTCGGCGCAGCCGGCCCGCTCGGACGAAGGCAGGCCACGCAAGGGAGGAGAGAGAACGAGCGAGGGAGTGGGCCCCTCGCTCGCTCATGCCGGTCCGATCGATCTGCATCGTCCGGACCGGGGCACCGCAGCGGCCCGAGGGCCGCGTCTGCCGAACTACAGCACGAAGTCGCCGGCGGTCAGGGTGACCACGCCGATGAGACGGATCTGCGCATCGGCCGAGCCGTCGCCATTGGCGTCGATATAGATCTGGGTGTCCTCGGTCCCCGCCTCGTAGCGGACCTCGCCGGCGGCGCCGCTGAACGCCGCCGTGCCGATGAAGCTGCCGGAGCCGCCGGTGATGGCCGACACGTCGATCTTGTCGGCATCGCTTTGCGAGAAATCGTTGATCCGGTCCGGATTGCCGGCCACGGTGTCGGCCGCGGTGGAGAAGACGAAGGTGTCCGCGCCGCTCGAGCCCACCAGGGTATCGGCGCCGCCCCCGCCGTCGATCCGGTCGTCGCCGTAATAGCCGATGATGTAGTTGGTGCCGGCATCACCGGTCAGCACGTCGTTGAATTGGCTGCCGAGGAGGTCTTCGATGCTGTTGTAGACGTCGCCCACCGCGTCGCCGGTGTTGGCGGAGGGGTCGGCCAAGCTGACCGTCAGGCCGGCGGAGGCGTTGTCGTACCCCGCCATGTCGAAGCCGTCGCCGCCGTTCAGGATATCGGCCCCGGCACCGCCGATCAGCTTGTCCTGGCCGGCACCTCCGTTGAGCGTGTCGACGCCGTCGAGGCCGGACAGGCGGTTGTCGCCATCGTTGCCGGTCAGGGGGTCGTCGAAGGCGGGGCCGCGCAGGCTCTCGATGCTGGTCAGGGTGTCGCCGGCGGCGTCGCCGCCGCTGGCAGTGCCGGCCGCCAGGTCGATCGTCACCGCGGCACCCGAGTCGATGTAGTCCGCCATGTCGATCCCGGCGCCGCCGTTGATGCGGTCGGCGCCGCCCTTGCCGGACAGGCCGTCATCGCCGGCGCCGCCGTTCAAGGTGTTGGCTGACGCATTGCCGCCCAGGTAGTCGCTGAAGCTCGATCCCGCGAGATTCTCGATGCCGCTGAAGGTATCGCCCTCGGCATCACCGCCGGACGCCGTCCCGTTCGACAGGATCACCGCCACGCGAGCCGCCGAACCGGCATAGCTCACCGTGTCGACGCCTGCGCCTCCATTCAGCCTGTCGGCACCGGCGCCACCGACCAGATAGTCATTTCCATCGTAGCCGGCCAAGTTATCGGCCCCGGCACTGCCGGCGATGGCATCGTTTCCGGCGCCGCCGTTAAGATTGTCGTTCCCGTTCCCACCATTCAAGTCGTCGGCACCGGCGCCGCCGTAAAGCGTATCGTTGCCGTCCTGGCCACGGAGCTGGTCGTTGCCGGCCCCGCCGCTCAGCACATTCGCGGCAGCGTTGGCGGCAATATAGTCATCGAACCTCGTTCCGGTCAGATTTTCGATGTTCGCCAGCGTATCGCCCGTGGCCGCGCCGCCGATTTGACCAGCCTGCAGGTTGATCGAGATCCGGGCTGTCGCGTCGCCGTAGGACACGGTGTCGATGCCGGCGCCGCCATCGAGGAGATCGGAACCGGCCCCTCCGTTCAGGTAATCGTTGCCGTTGCCGCCATTCAGGCGGTCATTGCCGTCCTGGCCGCTGACGGTATCATTGCCGTCTCCGCCATTCATGGTGTCGGCGCCGCCGGCTCCAGTGAGGGTGTTGGCCCCGGCATTCCCGATCAGAGTGTCGTTGAAGTTGCCGCCCCGGAGATTTTCGATCCCGGTCAGCACATCGCCCGCGGCCCCGCCGCCGGTGGCGCCGGTCTGGAGATTGACGCTGACCCCCGTGGTGAGCCCGTTCTGACGGAGCCAATCGGCGGTGTCGATGCCCGCACCGCCATTGATCCGGTCGGCGCCCGCCTCGCCGGTGAGGAGATCGTTCCCATCGCCGCCGTTCAGAACATCATTGCCGCCGCCGCCTTGCAGCTGATCATTGCCGCCAAAGCCGTTCACGGTATCGGCGGTGTCGTCGTTGCCATAGAGCACGTCGTTACCGGCCGTGCCGTTCACTGTCGCCATGAAGCTCTCCTGAAAATTAGTTGGCCCGCCGCCTTCGGGCCGCTCGCATGGCGGAAAACAAGGCCGCCGCCTCGGCATCGGCCGAGCACATCAGGAAAAAGCTCTTGCCTCCCCTTCTATCAAGGAGAAGGCACGATTCGCACTATGCGTACATCAAAACGGGAAGAGTCTTCAATATTTCTTTTATACATTTGTCTGATGTAGAACAACAAATTCAGAACTGATGAGTACAAATTTTCTCCCTCAGGCACCGATAGACTCCGTGATTGCTAATATATTCAGAGGTATAGGACATTGATATAAAATGTTATGCATTTTCTAAAAATGACGCACTCTTTCCCTTAGGATCCCGATGGATTCCCTTTGTCACGCCCTATGGCGCCAATCCAATGGATCGAGCGGGCAGCCACGCCGGGTGGCCGCATGGGACCTAAATCCAACACTGAAAGTCCGGACGCGTTCGCCGGATGGAAGGAGCCGCAGAAGGGCCGTCAGTTCCAGCAACAGGAACCGTTCGATGATCCCGCGGAAATCCCCGGCCGAATGCTTCGGGGAGTTGGCGGGGGCGGCGCTTCGTGCATTTCGTCGTCTCGCCCGACACCGTTGCGCGGCTGAATCGGGCTGATGAACTACGCGAATGGCGATGATTGACCGTGGCTGCGTCGGACTTCTATCCGGGACGCGATTTCGACCTCGGCCCGAGGAGAGAAGAAAAGCTCCCTCTCCCCGGGGCTGCCGGATTCACATGTCGTTGAAGCGAGTTTTTGAGTCTCCTCTCGCTCGCGGGAGAGGACTCAAAGGAGGCGATGTGTGAATGCCATAGCTCCCCCGGGAGGGTGAAGAGGATACGGCGACGCCGTCGAACCACCCGTCGGCCCGTCTCATACCAGTGGTCTTTGAGATCGACTCTTCGGTCCCTTTCCCATCGTGGCGAAGCGGCAGCGCCGTGGCCATCCCCAGGAGCCGGTGCACGCCGCCCTGGATGGCCACGCCCCTTCGGGGCTCGCCATGACGGGTCAATATTTCGGACCGCTGGTATCAGTCCTGCAGCGCCAGCAGCAGGCTGGAGGTGTCGACCCGGCCGCCGGCTTTGGCCTGGACCGCGGCGTAGAACTGGTCGACCAGCGCCGTCACCGGCAGCCGGGCGCCGTTGTGCCTGGCCTCCTGGAAGCAGATGCCGAGGTCCTTGCGCATCCAGTCGATGGCGAAGCCGAAATCGTACTTGCCCTGGAGCATGGTGCGGCCGCGATTCTCCATCTGCCAGCTCTGCGCCGCGCCTTTGGAGATGACGTCGAGCACCAGGTTGCCGTCGAGCCCGGCCTTCTGGGCGAAGTTCAGCCCCTCGGCCAGGGCCTGGACCAGCCCGGCGATGCAGATCTGGTTGACCATCTTGGTCAGCTGGCCGGCGCCGGCCGGGCCCATCAGGGTGCAGGCGCGGGCGTAGCTGTCGATCACCGGCTTCGCGATGGCGAAGACCTCCTCGCGCCCGCCGCACATCACCGTCAGCACACCGTTCTCCGCCCCCGCCTGGCCGCCCGAGACCGGCGCGTCGAGGAAGCCGAAGCCGAGCCGGTCGGCCTCGGCCTCCAGCTCGCGGGCGATATCGGCCGAGGCCGTGGTGTGGTCGACCAGGATGGCGCTGCCGGACATGCCGGCGAAGGCGCCGTCCGGCCCCTTGACCACCGAGCGGATGTCGTCGTCATTGCCGACGCACATGAACACGATGGCGGCGTCCTTCGCCGCCTCGGCCGGGGTCGGCGCCCACTGACCGCCGTGGCGCTCGGCCCAGGCCTCGGCCTTCGCCGCGGTGCGGTTGAAGACGGTGACCTCGTGCCCCGCCTTGACCAGATGCCCCGCCATCGGCGCGCCCATGACGCCCATGCCCAGGAATGCGACCTTCATCGTCCTCGCCCCTCACCGCCATGCGTTGGAGACGACACAGTGCACCAGACGCCGCCTTTGATTCCAGCCTCCGGCACGCGTATCTGATGCCCATCATGACGAACGCCGCCTCCCCCGCCCGCCGCTTCGCCGGCGACCACCTGGTCATCGCCAGCCACAACAAGGGAAAGATCCCCGAGATCGCCGCCCTGCTGGAAGGCCGCGTGCCGCGCCTGACCTCGGCCGCCGACCATGGCGTGCCGGAGCCGGAGGAGACCGGCACGACCTTCGTCGCCAATGCCGAGCTGAAGGCCCGCTTCGTCGCCGCGGCCACCGGCCTGCCGTCGCTGGCCGACGACAGCGGCGTGTCCGTCACCGGCCTGGGCGGCGATCCCGGCATCTATTCCGCCCGCTGGGCCGAGAAGCCCGACGGCAGCGGCCGCGACTTCGCCTATGCCATGGAGCAGGTGCGGCTGAAGCTGGGCGACAACCCGGACCGCAGCGCCCGCTTCGTCTGCGCCCTGTCGCTGTGCTGGCCGGACGGCCATTGCGAGACGGTCGAGGGCGAGATCCGCGGCCGGCTGGTCTGGCCCGCCCGCGGCACCAAGGGCTTCGGCTACGACCCGATCTTCGTGCCGGACGGCCATGACCGAACCTTCGGCGAAATGGAAGCGGCCGAGAAGCACGCCATGAGCCATCGCGCCGACGCCTTCCGCAAGCTGGTGGCGCGCTGCTTCGAGGCCGGATGACCGCCCCCGGCTTCGCCCTCTACGTCCATTGGCCGTTCTGCCGGTCGAAATGCCCGTATTGCGACTTCAACTCACATGTCCGGGAGCAGGTGGAGCATGAGCGCTGGCGCCGGGCGCTGGTGGCGGAGCTGGACCATTTCGCCGACCTGACGCCGGGCCGGACGCTGACCTCGATCTTCTTCGGCGGCGGCACCCCGTCGCTGATGCAGCCGGCCACCGCCGCCGCCGTGATCGATCGCGCGGCCCAGCGCTGGGGGCTGGCGCCCGATGTCGAGATCACGCTGGAGGCGAACCCGACCTCGGTCGAATCCCACCTGTTCGCCGGATTCCGCGCCGCCGGGGTGAACCGGGTGTCGCTGGGCGTCCAGGCGCTGGACGAGGCGTCGCTGCGCTTCCTGGGCCGCAACCATTCCGCGGAGGAGGCGCTGGACGCCGTCGGCCTGGCCGCCCGGCATTTCGACCGCTTCTCCTTCGACCTGATCTATGCCCGGCCGGGCCAGACCGTGGCCGGCTGGACGGCGGAGCTGCGCCGGGCGCTGGACCATGCCGTCGGCCACATCTCGGCCTATCAGCTGACGATCGAGCAGGGCACCCGCTTCCACACCCTGTACTCCCGCGGCGAACTGGTGCTGCCGGACGAGGACACCCAGGCCGCCCTCTACGAGGCCACGGCCGAGGTGCTGGGCGCCGCCGGCCTGCCGGGCTACGAGATCTCGAACCACGCCCGGCCGGGCGAGGAATCGCGGCACAACCTGACCTATTGGCGCTATGGCGACTATGTCGGCATCGGCCCCGGCGCGCATGGCCGGCTGACGCTGAACGACGGAAAGTGGGGCACCCGCACCCACCGGGCGCCGGAGGTGTGGCTGGAGCGGGTCGAGGCCGCCGGCCATGCCGAGCACGAGCGCGAGGCGGTCCCGCCGGAGAGCCGCCGCGACGAGATGCTGATGATGGGGCTGCGCCTGGTCGAGGGCGTCCTGAAGTCCCGCATCGCCGACGAATCCGGCCTGCCCTTCGACCGGGCGATCGACCGCCGCCGGCTGGACCGGCTGGTCGCCGGCGGCTTCCTGGCCGAGGATGCTGCGCGCCTGACCGCCACCCCCGCCGGCCGCCAGCGCCTCGACGCGGTGCTGGCGGCGCTGCTGGGGTGAGACGGGTCTTCCCTTATTCTGCCATCAATATCTGGCACACGCGGCCGTAACGCCGCGAAGCGAGACCGCGCCATGCCCCCGATCGAGATCGTCGCCACCCTGCTCGGCCTCGCCAATGTCGCGCTGATCATCCGCCGCAGCGTCTGGAACTATCCCTTCGGCGTCGCGATGGTGGTGCTGTACGGCAAGATCTTCTTCGACGTGAAGCTGTACTCCGACGCGCTGCTGCAGGTGTTCTTCCTGGTCGTGCAACTGGCCGGCTGGTGGGGCTGGCTGCGCCGGCGCGGCGAGGACGGCCTGGTCCGGGTCGAGTCCTCCCCGACGCGCGACCGCATCCTGGCGGTGGCGGCGACCGCCCTGCTCTCCCTCGCCCTCGGCCATGCCATGGCGGCCTGGACCGACGCGGCCCTGCCGCATTGGGACGCCGCCATCGCGGCGATGAGCGTCACGGCGCAGACCCTGCTGGCCCTGCGGCGGATCGAGAACTGGCTGTTCTGGATCGCTACCGACGTGGTCGCGATCGGCGTCTATGCCGCCAAGGGGCTGGTCCTGACGGCCGGGCTGTACGGCATCTTCCTGGTCCTGGCGACGCTCGGCCTGTTGCAATGGCTGCGCCATCTGGAGGCCGGCCCGGCGGCGGAGGCCGCGCGGTGACGCGGGGTTTCCTTCTCGGCAAGTTCTTGCCGCCGCATCTCGGGCACCTGCATCTCTGCGACTTCGCCCAGGCCTACAGCGACGAGGTGACGGTCCTGGTCTGCTCGATCGCCCGCGAGCCGATCCCCGGCCGCCTGCGCCATGAATGGATGCGCGAGCTGTGCCCGAAGGCGCGGGTGCTGCATTGCGACTGGGAGGTGCCGCAGGAGCCGGCCGAGCATCCGGAGTTCTGGCCGATCTGGCGCAACCTGATCCGGCACTTCCACCCGGAGCTGATCGACCACGTCTTCGCCTCCGAGACCTATGGCCATCGCCTGGCGGAGGAGTTGGGCGCGCGCTTCGTCCCGGTCGACCCACCGCGGTTGGGCGTGCCGGTCTCCGGCACCGCCATCCGTCGCGACCCGGCTGCCGTCTGGCGTTACCTGCCGGCACCGGTGCGGCCGCATTTCCTGCGGCGCGTCGTGCTGTTCGGCCCGGAGAGCAGCGGCAAGACCACATTGGCCGCGGCGCTGGGCGAGGCGCTGGAAACCGTGGTTGTGCCGGAATACGGGCGGACCTTTACCGACGCCTTCGGCACCGACGTGCCCGCCGAAGGCCTTCTGGCCATCGCCCGCGGGCACTTGGCGTCCCGCGCCGCCCTGTCTCGGCAGTCCAACTGGGTGCTGGTCGAGGACACCGACCCGGTCCTGACCGCGGTGTGGAGCGACATGCTGACCGGCCGCCGGGATCCCTGGTTCGACGCCTTCGACGATCTGGCCGACCTCTATCTGCTGACCGCGCCGGATTTCGGCTGGGTCGACGACGGCACCCGCTATTTCCCCGACCAGGCGCAGCGCGACCGCTTCTTCGCGCTGTGCCGGGCGGAGCTGGAGCGCCGCGGCGCCCGTCACGTCGTGCTGACCGGTCCCCATGACCGGCGTCTGGAAGACGCGCTGGCGACGATCCGGCGCCTCGCGGACCGTTAGCGGCCCGGGCGCCGACGGGATAGTCCCTCAGCCCAGTTTCGTCACCATGAAATGGATGGCGTTCGGGCTGTAGACGCGCTCGCCCACGCCATAGCCCAGAGCGACAAGGTCGATCCCGGCGAACAGGCTCTCGCCGCTGCCCAGCAGGATCGGCGACACGGCGATATGCATCTCGTCGATCAGGCGCCGGCGCAGGTACTGCTGGATCGTGGCGACGCCGCCGCCGACCCGCACGTCCTTGCCGCCCGCGGCCTCGCGCGCCTGGCGCAGCGCTGAATCGATGCCGTCGGTGACGAAGTGGAAGGTGGTGCCGCCCTCCATCTCGATCGCCGGGCGGGCGTGGTGGGTGAGGACGAAGACCGGCACATGATAGGGCGGGGTGTCGCCCCACCAGCCCTTCCAGCTGTGGTCCGGCCAGGGCCCGCGCACCGGCCCGAACATGTTCCGGCCGAGAATCCAGGCCCCGAGGTTCTCGAAGCTGCGGGCGGCGAAATCCTCGTCGATGCCGGTGGTTCCGCCCTCCTGCCCGGTCATGGCCCGGAAGGTGGGGGTGTCGACGAACCACCGGTGCAACTCCTCGCCGCCCTTGCCGAGCGGGTTCTCGAGGCTCTGCTCCGGCCCTGCGCCGTAGCCGTCCAGGGATATCGTGAAGGCGCGGACGACGAGCTTGGACATGGCGGCGTTCCTCCGGGCGACGTTGTTTCCGATTTTGTATCGAAACCAGTTATATACTGCAATCGGTTTTGGCGTGAGCTGTCCTTGCCCTGCCGTCCGAGCTATCCTTTTGGCCCAACTCGCCGGGAGGCAGCCATGCCGACGGTCCGGTACATCGTCCAGGACGTCGACCAGGCGGTCGCGTTCTACAGGGACAGCCTGGGGTTCCGGCTGCAGCGGCAGTTCGGGCCGAACATGGCGATCCTCGAGCGGGACGGGCTGACGCTGTGGGTCGCCGGCCCCGGCGCCTCGGCCAGCCGGCCGATGCCGGACGGCAGCAGGCCGGAGCCCGGCGGCTGGAACCGATTCGTGCTGCAGGTCGACGACCTGCCGACGTTGGTCACCGATCTGCGCGGCCGCGGCGTGCGGTTCCGCAACGACATCGTCACCGGCCCCGGCGGCCGGCAGATCCTGTGCGAGGACCCGTCCGGCAACGGGGTCGAGCTGTTCCAGCCCGCCTGAGCAGGCGCCCGACCGGGTGGACAATCCGCCCTCCGGCGCGGCATGGTCGCGCTCTGTTCCGCCGGAGGCCCGCCCATGTCGACCACGCCCAAGACCTATTACCTGATCGACGGTTCGGGCTACATCTTCCGCGCCTTCCACGCGCTGCCGATGATGATGCGCAAGTCGGACGGGCTGCCGGTGAACGCCGTCTACGGCTTCACCAACATGCTGATCCGCCTGCTGGCCGATCTCGACGCCGACCACCTGGCGGTGATCTACGACAAGTCGGAGCGCAGCTTCCGCAAGGAGATCTACCCCGCCTACAAGGCCCAGCGGCCGGACCCGCCGGAGGAGCTGATCCCGCAGTTCCCGCTGATCCGCGCCACCAGCGAGGCCTTCAACCTGCCCGGCGTCGAGGTCGAGGGCTTCGAGGCCGACGACATCATCGCGACCTATTGCCGGATGGCGCGGGAGGAAGGGTCGCGCGTCGTCATCGTCTCCTCCGACAAGGACATGATGCAGCTGGTCGGCGACGGCGTGACCATGCTGGACCCGATCAAGAACAAGCCGATCGACGCGACCGAGGTGATGGAGAAGTTCGGCGTGATGCCGGACCGGGTGATCGACGTGCAGGCCCTGGCCGGCGACAGCGTCGACAACGTGCCGGGCGTGCCCGGCATCGGCATCAAGACCGCGGCCCAGCTGATCACCGAATACGGCGACCTCGATTCGCTGCTGGCCCGGGCCGGCGAGATCAAGCAGCCGAAGCGCCGCGAATCCCTGATCCAGTATGCCGAGCAGGCGCGGATCAGCCGCGAGCTGGTGAAGCTGCGCAGCGACGCGCCGGTGCCGTTCGGGCTGGACGGCATCGTGGCGCGGCCGCCGAACCGCCAGCAGTTGGTGCGGTTCCTGGAGGAGATGGAGTTCCGCTCGACCATCACCCGGGTCGAGGCCGCCTTCGACAAGCTGGGCACCACCGGCGGCGACGAACCGGACCTGGCCGCGCCGGGCAAGCCGGAGGCGATCGCCCAGGACTACCAGCTGGTGCAGGACGTCGACGCGCTGCAGCGCTGGGCCGACGCGGCGGTCGAGGCCGGGGTTCTGGCGATCGACACCGAGACCAACTCGCTGGACGCCGAGGCGGCGATGCTGTGCGGCATCTCCCTGGCCGTGGCGCCCGGCCGCGCCTGCTACATCCCGATCGCCCATGTGCCGCCGGAGGGCGACGGGCTGAACTTCGGCGGCCAGACGCTGCAGCAGATCCCGATCGCGGAGATCCGCCGCATCCTGGGGCCGGTGCTGACCGACCCGTCGGTGCTGAAGGTCGGCCACAACCTGAAATACGACGCCCATGTGCTGGGCCGGCCCGATATCGGCCTGCCGATCACGCCGTGGGACGACACCATGCTGATCTCCTACACCCTCGACGGCGGGGCGCACGGCCACGGCATGGACGAGCTGTCGGAGCTGCATCTGCAGCACCGCACCATCCCCTATTCCTCGGTCTGCGGCACCGGCAAGAACGCCATCACCTTCGACCGCGTGCCGCTGGACAAGGCCCTGGCCTATGCCGCCGAGGACGCCGACATCACCCTGCGCCTCCACATGCTCCTGAAGCCGCGGCTGGTGGGCGAGCGGATGACGACGGTGTACGAGACCATCGAGCGGCCGCTGGTCGGCGTCATCTCCGACATGGAGATGGCCGGGATCAAGGTCGACCGCGTCGCCCTGGCCCGGCTGTCGCTGGAGTTCGCCGAGCGCATGGCGGCGCTGGAATCGGAGATCCACGTCTCGGCCCAGGGCCCGTTCAACGTCGGCAGCCCGAAGCAGCTGGGCGAGGTGCTGTTCGAGCGGCTGGGCATCCCCGGCGGCAAGAAGAGCAGCAAGACCGGCGCCTATTCGACCGATTCGAGCGTGCTGGAGCAGTTGGCGGCGCAGGGCCACACGATCGCCAACCAGATCCTGGAATGGCGCCAGCTGGCCAAGCTGAAGGG
The DNA here is from genome assembly GCF_916619195.1 of Inquilinus sp. Marseille-Q2685. NCBI lineage: Bacteria > Pseudomonadati > Pseudomonadota > Alphaproteobacteria > Rhodospirillales > Rhodospirillaceae > Inquilinus > Inquilinus sp. Marseille-Q2685. Next base: position 340,970 of record NZ_CAKAKL010000002.1, on the reverse strand, counting down.
CACCTACACCGACGCGCTGCAGGCCCAGATCAACGAGAGGACCGGGCGGGTCCATACCTCCTTCTCGCTGGCCGCGACCAACACCGGGCGGCTGTCCTCGAACGAGCCGAACCTGCAGAACATCCCGATCCGCACCGAGGAGGGGCGCAAGATCCGCTACGCCTTCGTGGCGGAGGAGGGGCACAAGCTGGTCTCGGTCGACTACAGCCAGATCGAGCTGCGCCTCGTGGCCCAGATCGCCGGCGTGGCGCTGCTGAAGCAGGCCTTCCTCGACGGCACCGACATCCACGCCATGACCGCGAGCCAGGTGTTCAACGTGCCGCTGGCGGAGATGACGCCGGAGACCCGGCGCAAGGCCAAGGCGATCAATTTCGGCATCATCTACGGCATCTCGGGATTCGGCCTGGCGGCGCAGCTGGGCATCCCGCAGGGCGAGGCCACGGCCTTCATCCGCGCCTATCTCGACCGGCTGCCGGAGCTGAAGGCCTGGATGGACGAGACCAAGCGCACGGCGCGCGAGCGCGGCTGGGTCGAGACCCTGTTCGGCCGCAAATGCCATGTGCCCGGGATCAAGGACCCGAACCCGGCCCGCCGCGCCTTCGCCGAGCGCCAGGCGATCAACGCCCCGATCCAGGGCACCGCGGCCGACATCATCAAGCGCGCCATGGGCAAGCTGCCCCGGGCGCTGGCGGCGGAGGGGCTCAAGGCCCGGATGCTGCTGCAGGTGCATGACGAGCTGCTGTTCGAGGCGCCGGAAGGCGAGGCGCAGCGCACCGCCGAGGTGGCGCAGCGGGTGATGCAGTCGGCGGCCACGCTGGAGGTGCCGCTGATCGCCGAGGCGGGGATAGGCCACAGCTGGGCCGAGGCCCACTAAGAGATCGGGCCGACTGAGCAAAGCCCCCTTGCTGTCATGCCCGGGCTTGACCCGGGCATCCAGAGACCGTCGAGACCTTCTGGATTGCCGGGTCAAGCCCGGCAATGACAGTGTGGGGAGGGCTTTCACCCGACGGCCCGAAGCGAAGGGAATCAGATCATGGGTGAAGTGATCGACTTCGCCGGCAAGACGGTGTTCGTCGCCGGCGGCACCAGCGGCATCAATCTCGGCATCGCGCTGGGCTTCGCCCGGGCCGGGGCGCGGGTGGCGGTGATGAGCCGCAGCCAGGAGAAGGTCGACGCGGCGGTGGCGCGTCTGCGCGAGGCCGGAGCCGAGGCCATGGGCGCGGCCGCCGACGTGCGCGACTACGCCGCCACCGAGGCCGCGCTGAAGGCGGCGCACGACGCCTATGGCGATCTCGACGTGCTGGTCTCGGGCGCGGCCGGGAACTTCCCGGCGCCGGCGCTGGGCATGTCGGCGAACGGCTTCAAGTCGGTGATCGACATCGACCTCTTGGGCAGCTTCCACGTGCTGCGGGCGGCGCATGCCTTCCTGCGCAAGCCGGGGGCGTCGGTGATCAACATCTCGGCCCCGCAGGCCGAGGCGCCGATGGCGATGCAGGCGCACGTCTGCGCCGCCAAGGCCGGCGTCGACATGCTGACCCGGGTGCTGGCCATGGAATGGGGCCGCGACGGCATCCGCATCAACTCGGTGATCCCGGGCCCGATCGACGAGACCGAGGGCATGGCCCGGCTGGCGCCGACGCCGCAGGCCCGGGCCCTGGTGCAGCGCAGCGTGCCCCTGGGCCGGATGGGCGTGGCCGAGGATGTGGCTGCCGCCTGCCGCCTGCTGTCCTCTCCCCTCGCCGGCTTCATCACCGGCGCGGTGCTGCCGGTGGACGGCGGCTGGTCGCTGGGCGGCGCCGCGGCCTCGATGGGCGTGATCGCCGAGCAGGCGATGGCGGCCAGGGCGAAGGGATAGGCCGTGCCGATCCGGCCGGCGATCGCCGTGGCCCTCCTGCTGGTCCTGGCGGCGCGGACCGAGGCCGCCGAGATCGCGATCACGCTGGACGATCTGCCCTATGCGGTGCCGGCGCGGGTCGGCCCCGAGCAGGGCCGGGACATCGTCGAACGCGTCAACCGCATCCTCGCGGCCTACGACGTCACGGCGATGGGCTTCGCCATCGGCGAGAAGCTGGTGCCGGAGGCGCTGCCCGCCCTGCAGGCCTTCGCCGAGGCCGGGCACACCGTCGCCAATCACACATGGTCGCATCCGGACTATGACAAGATCACCGCGGCCCAGTTCGGCAGCGAGGTGGAGCGGGCGGACGCCGCCCTGGCGCCCTGGATGACCGGCGGGAAGTTCTTCCGCTTCCCGTTCCTGCATTCGGGGGCAACGGCGGAGAAGCGGGCCGCGGCGGCCGGGATCCTGGCGGCGCTGGGCTATCGCGACGTGCCCGTGTCGATCGACGATGACGACTTCCAGTACAACAGCGACTACATGGCCGCCCTGGCGGCGGGCGACGCCGAGGGGGCGCAACGGATCGCAGCCGGGTACCTGGCGCATATGAAGGCCCAGACCGCGCACTTCCAGGCGATGGCGCGGGAGCGGCTGGGCCGGGACGTGAAGCACATCCTGCTGCTGCACATGAACCGGATCAACGCCGACCATCTGGGCGAGCTGCTGGCCTGGTACCGGTCCGAGGGCTGGACCTTCATCACGGCGCAGGAGGCGCTGGCCGACCCGATCTACGGCATGGAGAGCCGATATGACGGGCCGAAGGGCCTGTCCCAGATCGAGCGCGTGACGTGGAAGCCGTAGCATCGCAGAACGCCCTTCACTGACGCCCCCGGCCGTGGGACGCTGGCCGCTCCGGTTCGGAGGAGGCCGCCCATGACCATCGAGGTCTATCTCGCCTACATCGCCGCCTGCATCCTGGTGGCGATCATCCCGGGGCCGTCGGTGACGCTGATCGTCGCCAACAGTCTGACCCACGGCACCCGCGCCGGCCTTCTCAACATCCTCGGCGGGCAGATCGGCCTCGTCGTCATGCTCGGCGTGCTGGTCGTCGGCCTGGCCGCGGTGGTGGAGGCGATGGGCCACTGGTTCGACTGGCTGCGCCTGGCCGGGGCGGCGTATCTGGTCTGGATCGGCTGGAAGCTGCTGCGCGCCCCGGACGCGCTGGCCGAGCCCGGCAGCCTGCGCCCGCCGCGCGGCGGCTTCGTGCTGCAGGGCCTGCTGGTGGCGCTGAGCAACCCGAAGATGCTGCTGTTCTTCGGCGCCTTCATCCCGCAATTCGTGCAGCCCGGCGGCGACCAGTCGAGCCAGGTGCTGCTGCTGGGCGCCACCGCGCTGGTGGTCGCGGCGCTGTCCGACGCCCTGTACGCCCTGCTGACCGGCCGGGCCGGCACCATGCTGTCGCGCCGGCATGTGCGGCTGGTGTCGCGCACCGGCGGCGTGTGCCTGATCGGCGGCGGGGTGTGGCTGGCCTTTGCGAGGGCGCGGTAGCGGCTCACGACGCGACCTCCCCCGCGACCAGGCAGGCGGCCTGCTGGCCGGCGCCGAGGGCGACCGGCGGCGGATCCTCCAGCGCGCAGCGGTCGAAGGCGAGCGGGCAGCGGGTGCGGAAGCGGCAGCCGCTGGGCGGCCGGCGCGGGCTGGGCGGGTCGCCCTGCAGCAGGATGCGTTCCGCCCCCGGCGCCGGGCGCAGCCGCGGCACGGCCGACAGCAGCGCGCGGGTATAGGGATGGCCGGGGCGGGACCAGACCCGGCCGGTCGGGCCGTTTTCGACGATGCGGCCCAGATGCATCACCGCCACCCGGTCGGCGACGTGCCGCACCACCGCCAGGTCGTGGCTGATGAAGAGATAGGCGAGGCCGAGCTCGGCCCTGAGCTCGGCCAGCAGGTCCAGCACCTGGGCGCGGACCGAGACGTCGAGCGCCGAGACCGGCTCGTCGCAGATCACCAGCTGCGGCCGGGGCGCGAGCGCCCGGGCGATGGCGACGCGCTGGCGCTGGCCGCCGGACAGCTCGTGCGGGTAGCGGTCGGCGAGTCCCGAGCCTAGCCCGACCCGATCCAGCAGCCAGGCGACGCGCAGCGGGTCCTCCACCGCCGTGCCGACCGTGTCGCGCGGGTTGAGCGAGGCGGCGGGGTCCTGGAACACCAGCTGGATCTGTGCCCGCAAGGGGCCGAGGCTGCGGCGGCGGGTGACGTCCTGCCCGGCGAAGCGGATCGCGCCGGAATCGGGGTCGATCAGCCGGGCGGCCAGCCGGCCCAGGGTGGACTTGCCGGAGCCGGATTCGCCGACCAGGCCCAGCACCTCCCCCGGCGCGACGGTGAGCGACACGCCGTCGACCGCCTGGACGGCGTCGGGGGCGCGGCCGAAATGCTTCACGACGCGGTCGAGCTGCAGCAGGGGTTCGGTCATCGGCCGCTTCTCCGACCCTGCCTTCCACTCTCCCCCTCCCCTTGCGGGAGGGGAAGGGAGGGTTTGGTGCCGCTGGGGCTGATGCCGAACGACAATCCCGATCCGGCGGAGGTCCCAGGCAATGCCGCGCCGGCGCCTGTCATCGACACCCCTCCCCTACCCTCCCGCGAGGGAGGGAGGATGAATGGGCAGGGCTGTCGGGGCGAGGCCGGCAGGCTGAGCGGATTTGTCGAAGCCGCGGTCATGCTCCGCCCCGGTCCGGCTCCGACGGAGGGACCCCCTCCCCTACCTCCCTCCCGCAGAGGGAGGGGGGACTCGGGCGGCTTGGGTTGATGTGGCCGCCCCTCCCCCACCCACCGCGGCGCATCGTCGACCGAGAGCGTCGCAGCCAGCAGCTCCCGGGTGTAGCCGTGCTCCGGCGCGTCCAGCACCCGGCGGACGGGACCGGTCTCGACCACCCGCCCCTCCTTCATCACCGCGACGCGGTCGGCCAGCTCGGCGACCACGCCGAGATCATGGGTGACCAGCAGCAGCGCCATGCCGCGGCGGTCGCGCAGGCGCCGGAACAGGTCGAGGATCTGGGCCTGGACGGTGACGTCGAGCGCCGTGGTCGGCTCGTCCGCGATCAGCAGCCCGGGACTGGCGGCCAGCGCCATGGCGATCATCGCCCGCTGGCGCATGCCGCCCGACAGCTCGTGCGGGTACTGGCCGGCCCGGGCGGCGGGGTCGGCGATGCCGACCTCGGCCAGCAGTTCCACCGCCCGCGCCCGTGCCGCCCGGCCGCGGCAGACCGCGTGCGCGGCCAGCGCCTCGCGGATCTGCTCGCCCACCGTCAGCACCGGGTTCAGACTGGTGGCGGGCTCCTGGAACACCATGCCGATGCGGCCGCCGCGCACCGGGCGCAGCGCCGGCTCGGGCAGGCCCAGCAGCTCCGCCCCCGCGAGGCGGATCGAGCCGGCGATCCGGGCGCCGGGCGGCAGGAGGCCGAGCGGCGCCATGGCCACGGTCGACTTGCCGGAGCCGGATTCGCCGACCAGGGCCAGCGTCTCCCCCGCCGCGAGGTCGAGATCGACGCCGTCCACCGCGCGCACCGCCCCGCCTTCGCCGAGATAATCGACGGTCAGGTTGCGGATGGAGAGGAGGCCGGTCACCGCGGTCACCGCCGCCTCCGCCGCGGGTCGAGCGCGGCCGTGAGCGCCTCGCCGAGCAGGCTGACCGACAGCACGGCGACGACGATGGCGAGGCCGGGGATGGCGGAGAGCCACCAGGCGCTGCGCAGCACGGCGCGGCCGTCGGCGATCATGCTGCCCCAGCTGACCCGGTTCGGGTCGCCGAGGCCGAGGAAGGACAGCGCCGATTCGATCAGGATCGCGCCGGCGGTGATCACCGTCGCCAGCACCAGCACCGGCGCCAGGGCGTTGGGCAGCAGCTTGGCGAAGGCGATCCGCGCCCAGCCCATGCCCATGCAGCGATAGGCGTCGACGAAGTCGCGCCGGGCCAGGGCCATGATCTCGGCCCGCACCACCCGGGCCGGGCTGGTCCAGGCGCCGAGGCCGATGGCGAGGACGACATGGCCGAGCGACGGGCCCAGCACCAGGATCAGCGCCAGGGCCAGGACGAAGCCGGGCACGGTCTGCACCGCCTCGGTCACCCGCATCAGCGCCTCGTCCGCCCAGCCGCCGAGGAAGCCGGCGGTGGTGCCAACCAGGAGGCCGATGCCGACCGCCAGCACCGCCGCCGCGGCACCGACCAGCAGCGAGACGCGGGCGCCGGGGAACAGCTGGGCCAGCACGTCCCGGCCGAGGCGATCGGTGCCCAGCCAGTGCGCCGGGTCCTGGAGGGGCGGCAGTTGCGACGGGCCCGCGACCGCCAGCGGGTCGCCCGGGAAGATCCAGCCGGCGGTCAGCGCCATGCCCAGCACCAGCACCAGGCCGGCGAGGCCGATGCGGCCGTTGCGGTCGGCCAGGAAGCGGCGGAGGACGCGCATCAGGGGCGTCCCCGGGGGCAGGAGCAAGACCTCTCGGGCTGGCTCCGATTGCCTCTCCCGCTCGCGGGAGAGGTCGGAGACGCGAAGCGGCTCCGGGTGAGGGGAGTTCGTTGAGGCCGGGACCAGCCCTCACCCGGTCTCGCTGACGCGAGCCCGACCTCTCCCGCGTCCGGCGGGAGAGGCAATCGGATCGCTCCGGACAGACAGTGGACCGTCATCGCGCCCGCCTCAGCCGGGGATCCAGCCTGGCGTAGAGCAGGTCGACGGCGAGGGTGACCAGGATCACCATCACCGCGCTGGCCAGGATGATGCCGAGCAGCAGGTTGAGGTCGCGCTTCGTCACCGCCTCATAGGCCAGGCGGCCGAGGCCGGGGATGGCGAAGACGCTTTCGATCACCACGCTGCCGCCGAGCAGCATGCCGAAATGCACGCCGAACACCGTGACCATGGGCAGGAGCGCGTTGCGCGCCACATGGCGCCAGGTGATGCGGCCGGGCGGCAGGCCCTTGGCCCGGGCGGTGCGGACGAAGTCGCTGCCCGCCACCTCCAGCATGCCGGCGCGCATCAGCCGCAGATAGACGGCGACATACATCAGCGACAGCGCCACGGTGGGCAGCACCAGGTGGCGGGCGATGTCGGCCGCATAGGCCCAGCCGGTGTCGAAGCTGGGCACGGTGGCGATGCCGCCCAGCGGCAGCCAGCGCAGCTTGACCGCGAAGGCGACGATCAGCATCAGCCCGATCCAGAAGCCGGGCATGGCGTAGAGCAGCAGGCCGAAGCCGGTGATCAGCGTGTCGAGCCGGCCGCGCCCGCGCAGGTGGCTCTGGGCGGCGGCGACGCCGAGCAGGGTGCCGGCGGAGAGGGCCAGGGACAGCGCCGCGGCCATCAGGAGCGCGGTGTTGCCCGCCCGCTCCAGCACCAGGCCCAGCACCGGGCGGGAGAATCCGACCGACCAGCCGAGGTCGAGCCGCACGACATGGGCGAGATAGAGGCCGAGCTGCACCGGCCAGGGCCGGTCGAGCCCGTAATCGGCGCGCAGCCGGGCGATCAGCCCGGGGTCGCCGCCGCCCATCTCGACCACCAGCGCGTCGACGGCGTCGCCCGGCGCCAGCCGCAGCAGCAGGAAGGCCAGGCAGGCGACGATCAGCAGCACCGGCACCGCCTGGACCAGGCGCCGGACGAGGAGCGACTTCATCGGGCGGCTCCGGGATCCGCGGGGAGCGGCAGCTTAGCGCGCCGAGTCCGCGATGCCACGGGGTTGTGGAGGTGCGGCTGCGGCACCAGGGCCTGCCTTCATCCTCCCTCTCCCCGCGGTTCGGCATCTGCATATCGATGGTCGGTATCGGGCGGCAGGCCTGCGAACAGATTGCCTCTCCCGCGTGGCGGGAGAGGTCGGGCTCGCACAGCGAGACCGGGTGAGGGCGGGCCTAGGCCTCGACAAAACCCCCTCACCCGGAGGCGCAAGCGCCTCCGACCTCTCCCGTAAACGGGAGAGGCAAAATTGTCGGTTCTGGTCACTGTTTCTCAGCCCCCACACCGTCATCGCGAGCGCAGCGAAGCGATCCAGGGCCGTTTGGCGTGGCCCCTGGATGGCTTCGTCGGCTTCGCCTCCTCGCCATGACGGTGCAGGGATGCGCGACCTGGGCGCTCAGCTGCTGTCCGGCTTGGAGGGCTCCGGCTCGGGACGGCCGGTGTCGGACGCGTCCGATGCCTCAGGCCAGTCCTCCGCGGGCTCGCGATCGCTGGCCTCGGCGGGCTCCGCCGAGGCCGGCGGTGCGGCGGCCGGCGGCTCGAGGATCTCGTCCCAGCTGCGCGGCAGCCGGATCGGGTCCGGCGGGTGGCCGATCCTGCGGCACACCGCCTGCACGAACTCCGCCGCCGACAGCGTGTCCAGCTGCGCGTCCAGGATCTCGTCCTCGACCAGGCTCTCCCACGCCAGCGACCGCATGCGCTCGGCGTCCAGGCCCGCCTCCGGCCGCGCCGCCGCCGCGGCCACCATCCCGGCCGCGCGCTCCCGCCGCTCCCGCCGGCGCTGCTCCTCCCCCGACGCCGTCCGCTCCTGCCGCCGCTCCATGAAGCCGGTGCGGATCCGCTCGGTCAGGGCGATCGTCAGCCGCAGCGAGCGCGTCAGCCGCGCCTGGATCGGCCCGAAATCCGGCGGCGCCTCCGGGTCCGGATGCGCCCGCTCCTGCTGCCGCTCGGTCATCCGCTTGCAGCGCATGTCGATCTCGGCCGCGTCGCGCAGCAGGCGCAGCGCCCAGCCCGTCCAGTTCATGTCAGGATCGTCGGCCGGTCCGGTTCGGAATGCGCCTCATTCATGGAACATATCATGAACACGAGTCGCGAATTAAGGCAATAGACGCGTTGCGTTCATCCTATGCGACGGAGCGCCCGCATCGGACACGAGGATGATGCAGGCGAAATCAGGGGGCGAGCTAACGAATCAAATCACCCTCGCCAAATTTGTGCACTGTCACCGAATTCGCCTGTACGCCGAAGCGTCCCGCACACATTCCGATGCCGCTCGGTCGGTACGCGATGGCACTCGAAAAATCAGACTGACAACTCAGAATCGGCGACCGCAGATCCTGTTCAATTTGAGCACGTCATCGAATTCTCATCAGGACAACGCATATAGGAATGATATGCAAAATCCTAACCACTCCTTGCGAGCATTGCTTCAATCGACAATAATGAAATTATAAATGAGATCAACGAAAATAGTGCAGCCAACCCCATAAAAACTAACGTCAATATTTCAGAATAATCCGCATCCCTAGCACCCCCTTGGTGATCTGTAAAATAATTCTTATAGGAATAAACGGCCAACGCCGATATGATAGTCGCACCCGCAAGAGATATAGACATTTGAAGAACTAGATGCGCTACTCTTTTTACAGATTCACTTTCAAATGCAGGCTGAATTAAAGAGATAAACGAAATAAATACCGTGCTGGACGCGATCAGCCCGATTTGGGTATATTTAATTATGTTAAAATCAACAAGAAAATCATGCCATATCTGCAACGACTTATATCTAGCCCATTTCGGATATTTTACCGGACCGCCATCTGCTCGTTCTTTCATCATGCATGGTCCTCTCGGTCGAATCGATCAGCTTAGCGGAAGCGGCCTAGAGACCGCGCTGCCCAGATCAGCCGGCCGAGGCAGATCAACCAAGCGCTCGGGCTCGAACTCAATGTCCTCCTGGCCCGGCATCGCCAGCATGTCGACGATGCTGCGGCCGCCGCCAGTCAGCTTGCGATAGTCCTCGACCGTCAGCAGTACATTGGCGAGCCGGCCGCCGTCGGTGATGAATACCGGGCCGTTGCCGGCGAGCTTCCTGGCCCGGCTGGGGTTGCGGCTGAATTCACCGCTGGAGAGGGTGGTGATCGTCATGCGGCGCCTCCGTCTGACGCAGAGTACTACACCGGGCGGTGGTCAGCCTCGGCGGCAGTGCCACTGGATCGCCACGCCCCTGCGGAACTCGCGATGACGGTGGGGGAAGACCAGCGGGAGTTGTCCTCTCACCCCTCCATCCAAGTCTCCGCCCAGGACGACGTCGCCCATCTGGGATTGGTCGCGATGTTGTGCAGCCGCCGGCTGGCGACGGTGATGAAGGTGAACTCCGCCGCCACGATCAGCGGCAGCTGGTCGGAAGCTCGCACCTGGAACTGCTTGTACAGATCGATCCGCTTGCCCCGGTCCAGCTCCGCCGCCGCGCGGTCGATCAGGTCATTCATCGCCGGGTCGTCGTAGCCGTACTGGTTCGAGAACGGCACGCCGCCCGGCAGGCCGCCGCGGTAGAGGATGGTGGTCGAGATCGCCGGGTCGTTGCGGTAGACCGGCGAGCCGATCGCCAGGTCGAAGGCGTGGTCGGTGTAGACCGCCTTGGTGTGGCCGGCCGCGTCGTTGGTCACCAGCGTCGCGTCGATGCCCACCGCCTGCAGCGCCTGGCGGAGGTAGTCGCCCATCTGGCGCGTCTGCTCGAACCACGGCGCCGGCAGCAGGCGCACGGCGAAGCGGGATCCCCCGTCCTGGCGCGGATAGCCGGCCTCGTCCAGCAGGGCTTCGGCCCGCTTCGGGTCGAAGGGATATGTCGGGACGTCCGGCGTGTAGAAGGGCACGCCCGTCTTCGGCACCGGGCCGGTGGCCGCGTCGGCGTAGCCGCGGAAGATGGTGCCGACGACGTAGGACTGGTCGATCGCATGGGCGATGGCGCGGCGGACGCGGACGTCCTGGAACTCCTTCCGCCGGTGGTTGATCTCGACCGTCAGCTGGTAGGTGATGCCCTCGTAGCCCTTGCGCACCACCGCCAGGTCCGGGATGCCGCGCAGCCGCTCCAGCTCCTCCAGCGGCACGGCGGAGAAGGCGGAGAGCTGGATCTCCCCCGCCTCATGCGCCGCGACCACGGCGCCGCGGTCCGGCAGCACCCGGTAGACGATGCGGTCGAGATAGGGCAGGCCCTGGCCCCAATAGGTCGGGTTCCGCTCCAGCAGGTAGTATTCGCCCGGCTTGTGCTCGCCCCAGCGGAAGGGGCCGGTGCCGACCAGCTGTTCGTTGTGCGGGTTCTGGTCGATGTCCACGCCCTCGTAGAGGTGCTTCGGCACCACGGCGGTCAGGGCGGGCAGCGCGTTCTCGACCAGCTGCAGCGGCGTCGGCGTGCGGAAGCGGAACACGGCGGTGCGGTCGTCCGGCGTGTCCACCCCTTCGAGGTCCTTGAACACCACCCGGCCGAGATTCTGCCGCTTGCTCCACAGCTCGGTCGCCGAGAAGGCGACGTCGGCCGAGGTGAAGGGCCGGCCGTCATGCCAGGTGACGCCGTCGCGCAGGGTGAAGGTGACCGAGCGGCCGTCGGCGCCGCCCTGCCAGGCGGTGGCCAGGACAGGGGTGAGCCTGCCGTCATAGGCCATCTCGGCCAGCGGCTCGACCACCTTGCTGGCGACGTAGAAGACGCCGTTGGAGGCGACCAGCGCCGGGTTGAGGTTGCGCGGCTCGGTGTCCGCCGCCACGGTCAGGGTGCCGCCCTTCACCGGGTCCTGCGCCCGGGCCCGGCGGGCCCCCGCCGCCGCGAGAACCGCCGTGGCGCCGACGCCGGACAGGAGGGCACGACGGGACAGCGGCAGGCGGGCGGGCATGGTCGGCACCTCGAGGGACGGTCGGCGCAGTCTAGCCGAGCGAAAATTCGTCACAAGTACAATCATTTGCGAAGAACGAGGGGCTGCCGTGAATTCCGGGCGGACGGCGGCCGCGCCGGTGCGGACGGGCGGGCGAGGATTGCGCCGGCCGCGGCCGGCGTGCCACAACAGGCTCCACCCCACAGGCCGGCGGTCGAGGCGCTGCCCTCCCGCCCGGGCCGGAACCAGGAGGATCAGCGATGACCCAGGACGCGATGGCGGCGCAGATGTCGGAGAAGCCGGGCTTCATCGCCGCGCTGGACCAGAGCGGCGGATCGACCCCCGGCGCGCTGCGGCTGTACGGCATCCCGGACAGCGCCTATAGCGGCGACGACGAGATGTTCCGCCTGATGCACGAGATGCGGGTGCGGATCATGACCGCGCCGTCCTTCACCGGCGACAAGGTGATCGGCGCCATCCTGTTCGAGAAGACCATGGACGGGCAGGCCCAGGGCATGCCGGTGCCGGAGTTCCTGTGGAAGGAACGCCGCGTCGTGCCGTTCCTGAAGGTCGATAAGGGGCTGCAGCCCGAGGCCGACGGCGTCAGCCTGATGAAGCCGATCCCGGGGCTGGACGAGCTGCTGCCGCGGGCCAAGGCGCTGGGCGTCTACGGCACCAAGATGCGGTCGGTCGCCAACCTGGCGTCGCAGAGCGGCATCGCCGCGCTGGTGGCGCAGCAGTTCGAGGTCGGGGCGCAGATCTCCGCCCACGGGCTGATGCCGATCCTGGAGCCGGAGGTGCTGATCAAGAGCCCCGACAAGGCCGGGGCCGAGCGGATCCTGCGGGCCGAGATCCTGAAGGGGCTGGACCGGCTGCCGGCCGGGCAGCAGGTGATGCTGAAGCTGACCATCCCGGAGGAGCCGGGCTTCTATGCCGAGCTGATCGCGCACAAGGGCGTGGCCCGGGTGGTCGCCCTGTCCGGCGGCTACACCCGCGCCGACGCCTGCCGCCGCCTGGCCGCCAACCCCGGCATGATCGCCAGCTTCTCGCGCGCCCTGGTCGAGGAGCTGAAGCGCGACATGACCGACGCCGAGTTCAACGCCGCGCTGGGCCGGGCGGTGGACGAGATCTACGAGGCGTCCGTCCAGGGTTGAGCCGACGCGTGCCTCTCCCGCTTGCGGGAGAGGTCGGAGACGCGAAGCGGCTCCGGGTGAGGGGACTTCGTCGAGGCCGGGACCAGCCCTCACCCGGTCTCGCTGCGCGAGCCCGACCTCTCCCGCGTCCGGCGGGAGAGGCAACGCACTGGCTCTCCTGATAAGCTGGAACAATTCGTGACCAAAGGGCATCGTCGGGGCTGGTGCCGGCGCGGCGCGCCCCTATAGTGCGCGCATGATCGCGCCGCCTGCCCTCCCCCTCAGCCTGCCCGACGCCGAGCCGCTGGTGCTGGCGCCGGAGGGCGGCGTGCTGCTGACCGCCGACGGCGAGCTGGTGACGCTGGACCCGGCGGCGCTGCGCCGGCGGATCGACGGGCCGCCGCTGCTGCTGTGCCACGCCAAGGCGGTGGGGCGGCGCTGCGGCCTGGAGGTGCTGGGCGCCTTCGACCTGCTGGAGCTGTTCGCCTTCGCCCGCCCCGGCCGGTTCTGCGTGCCGACGCCGCGCGGCCTGGCCACGGCCCTCGGCCTGCCCGAGCCGGCGAGCCTGGAGGATGCGGCGATCGCCCTGCCCCGCCTGGCCGAGGCGCTGCTGCGCGGCCTGTCCGTCCCCGTCGCGGACGAGCGCAGCGATCCGGCGGCGTTGGCGGCGCGGATGGGCGAGGCCGGCTGGCCCTGGGCGCCCTTCGTGGCCCGGGCGCTGGGGCTGCGCGCGCCGGTCGAGGACCACCGCAAGCGCGGCGCCTACCAGGTCGGGGCCCATCTGCCGGAATGGGAGGCCGAGCCGCCGAACCCGCCGCCGTCGCAGCACGGGGTCGAGCCGCGCGAGGCCCGCGCCCGCCTGGCGCAGATGCTGGGCCAGGGCGCCGAGCCGCGGCCGCAGCAGGGCGACTATGCCGGCGCCGTCAGCGCCGCCTTCGCCCCGCGCCCGGCGCCGGACGAGCCGACCGTGGTGCTGGCGCAGGCCGGCACCGGCACCGGCAAGACGCTGGGCTACCTGGCCCCTGCTACGGTCTGGGCCCAGAAGAACGGCGCGCCGGTGTGGGTGTCGACCTACACCCGCAACCTGCAGCACCAGATCGACGGCGAGATGGACCGGCTGTTCCCGGACCCGGTGCTGAAGGCCCGCCAGGTGGTGCTGCGCAAGGGGCGCGAGAACTATCTGTGCCTCTTGAACTACGAGGACGCGGTGCGCGGCCTGGCGCTGAACCCGCGCGACGCGGTGCCGCTGGGGCTGATGGCGCGCTGGGCCGCGGCGACGCGCGACGGCGACCTGACCGGCGGCGACTTCCCTGGCTGGCTGGCCGACATCATCGGCCGGCCGAACAGCCTGGCCCTGGCCGACCGGCGCGGCGAATGCATCCATTCCGGCTGCCCGCATTACAGCCGCTGCTTCATCGAGCGCGGCATCCGCAGGGCGCGCAAGGCGCAGATCGTGATCGCCAACCATGCGCTGGTCATGATCCAGGCGGCGCTGGGCGGGGTGGACGACCGCGACGCGCCCAGCCGCTTCGTCTTCGACGAGGGGCACCACCTGTTCGAGGCGGCGGATTCCGCCTTCGCCGGGCACCTGACCGGGCTGGAGGCCACCGACCTGCGCCGCTGGCTGCTGGGTCATGAGGAGGGCGGGCGCCGGGCCAGCCGCGGCCGCGGCCTGCGGCGGCGGGTGGAGGACCTGCTGCCGGGCGAGGAGGCGCTGGCGGCGCTGGACGACATCGAGCGCGCCGCCCGCGCCCTGCCCGGCCCCGGCTGGGGCAAGCGCATCCATGGCGACGACCCGCGCGGGCCGGCCGAACGCTTCCTGGCGCTGACCCGCACCCAGGTCTATGCCCGCGCCCAGGGCGCCGACGGGCCCTACAGCCTGGAATGCGACACCACCGATCCGGTCGAGGGGCTGGTCGACGCCGCCCAGGCGCTGGACGCGGCGCTGGCCGAGCTGCAGGCGCCGCTGCAGGCGCTGGCCCGCGCGTTCCGCGAGCGGCTGGACGAGGAGGCCGGGTCGCTGGACCCGAACCAGCGGCAGCGGCTGGGCGCCGCCGCCCGGTCGCTGGACCGGCGGGCGAAGATGGAGATCGGCGGCTGGCGCGGCATGCTGTCGTCGCTGGGCGAGCCGACGCCGCCCTGGCTGGTCGACTGGTTCGGGGTCGAGCGGGTGGAGGGGCGCGAGCTCGATTTCGGCTTCTACCGCCATTACGTCGACCCGACCCGGCCCTTCGTCGACGCGCTGGTGCGGCAGGCGCATGGCGTCGTCGTCACCTCGGCCACCCTGACCGACGGCGCCGGCGACGACCCGGACGACTGGCGGGCGGCGGAGGACCGCACCGGCGCCGGCCACCTGCCGCGGCCGGCGATCCGCGCCCAGGTGGCCTCGCCCTTCAACTACCCGTCCCTGACCCGCGTGCTGATCGTGCGCGACGTGCGCAAGGACGATCTGGAGCAGGTGGGCGCCGCCTATCGCGAGCTGTTCCTGGCCGCCGGCGGCGGCGCGCTGGGGCTGTTCACCGCGGTCAGCCGGCTGCGGGCGGTGCACCACGCCCTGGCGCCGGCGCTGCAGGCGGCCGGCCTGCCGCTCTACGCCCAGCATCTCGACGGCATGGATGTCGGCACGCTGGTCGACATCTTCCGCGGCGAGACCGATGCCTGCCTGCTGGGCACGGATGCCGTGCGCGACGGCGTCGACGTGCCGGGCCGGGCCTTGCGGCTGATGGTGTTCGACCGGGTGCCCTGGCCACGGCCCGACATCCTGTCGCGCGCCCGCGGCCAGCATTTCGGCCGCCAGCGCTGGACCGACATGCAGACCCGCTTCCGCCTGAAGCAGGCCTTCGGCCGGCTGGTGCGGAGGGCGGACGACCGCGGCGTCTTCGTCCTCCTGGACCCGATGATGCCGACCCGGCTGTGCACCGCCTTCCCGCCCGGCGTCGAGGTGCAGCGCATCGGCCTGGCCGAGGCGGTGGCGATCACGAAGGAGTTCCTGGCCCTTGAGCCGGCGGCCGCCGTCACTCACCTGCACAGGAGTGTCGAATGAGTTGGCGGTTGCGCGACGCGAGAGACCGGTTCAGCGCACTGGTCGAGAAGGCGCTGACCGAAGGCCCGCAGCATGTGACCCGCCGCGGCCGGCCGACGGTGGTCGTGATCTCCGAAGCCGAGTATCAAAAGCTGGTCAAACCGCGCCGAAGCCTAGCCGAACACCTTCTGTCCGCGCCGAAGGTCGACATCGAGTTCGAGCGAATGAACTTTAAGCTCCGCGACATCGATCTGTGACACGGATCATACGAATTCCGACCCAGGCCCGGATGCCGGGCCTGCCTCACCCCCGGCCGAACAGTCGGCCGAGGAGCGACGGCTTCGGCCCGGCCGGTTCCGGCGGCAGGCCGCCGCCGTCGAGGAAACGGGTCAGGGTCTCGATGCGCTGCACAGCCGGGGCGGCGTAGCCGGCGAGGCGCGCGGCGAAGGGCAGATCGAGATGGGCCAGCGCCCAGCCGGTGACCGCCTCGGCCGAGCCCAGCGCCGCCAGCCGCTCCAGCTCGAAGGACGGGTGGTGCAGCCGGGCGCGGAAGGCATCGTCCCGGCCCAGCGCCAGCAACCGGGCCCGGAACGGCTCCAGCGCCTCCGCCGGCGCCGCCATGTCGGGCTTCTCCAGCGGCGCGACCGCCACCGTCTGCAGCGGCTGTGCCCGGGCGCCGCGCAGGATGCGGCCCACCGCCCCGCCCCGCAGCTTCAGCTTCGCGGCATCGTCTCCCACCCGCTTCAGGCCATGGGCCCGGGCCAGGCAGGCCACCCCGCCGGCCTCGAAGGCGGGCGCCAGGACGAGATGCTCCAGCCTCTCGCGGCCGCCGCCCCGCTCCGGATAGACGGCTGCGACAACGGCGTCGTCGACCGGCAGGTTCACGCCCAGGCCGGGGATCAGCGCCGCCGAGGGTTCGACCGGCAGCACCGGGAACTCCGTCCCCTGCGTCGTCTCGCGAGGCCAGTCGAACGGGGAGGCCTCCTCCGTGCCGCCTGCGAGCCGGGGCGCCGAGTCGCGGTCGGGCACAAGCCGCGGCACGGCGGCGGCGATCGGGATGGCGGCGATGTCGGCCGTCGGCTCGAACACCACCACATAGTCCGGCGGCGCGTCGGGCGAGACCCGGCCGTCGGCGCCGATCGCGCCCGGCGCCTCCCGCCAGGCCAGCGCATGCACCGTGACCCGGTAGGCGCCGCTGGCGAGCTCGAACCACTGGTCCGACAGTTCGGCCGGGTCGGTCATCCGCTCCTCGCCCGGCAGGGCGTCGGTGTTGTCGAGCAGGACACGGCCGTGGCGCACGACCAGCGGGAAGGACCAGGACTGGCAGGCCAGCGGCGCCTCCGCCGCGGCCAGGCCCTCGGTGGTCAGGCGCAGCGCGTAGCCGCCGTCGGCGCCGGTGCCGAAGGCGACCAGCCGGCCGGCCCGCGATTCGCGTTGCCAGGCGAAGCCGTAGCTGTACCAGGCGATCGGGTCGTCGGCGCGATGGGCCAGGTCGTCCGGATGGAACAGCACGAAGGCCGCGACGTCGGTGCCGAGAATGATCCGCTTCGCGCCCATGCCGCCCCTCCCCGGAATGTTCCCCTGTCCTGCCCGAGGATGGTGACAGGAGTGTGATCGGCGGGTGGCTAGACTCGCGATGCGGCTATGACCTCCCCCACCGCCTGGCCCAGCAGCGCCAGGTCCTGCGGGCGGGACAGACGGTGGTCGCCGTCCTTGACCAGGGTCAGGCGGACATCCGGGCCGGACAGCGTTTCGGCCAGCTTCAGGCTCTGGCGCCAGGGCACGTCCGGGTCGGCCAGGCCGTGCAGCAGCCGCACCGGCCCGGCGAAGGGCACCGAGCCGCGCAGCAGGAGGTGCGCGCGCGCCTCCTCGATCAGCCGCCAGGTGATGCGGTAGGGGCCGTCGCCATAGGCGGAGGGGCGGTCGATGAAGCCGTCGCGGCGCATTCCGGCCCGGCCGTCCTCGCCCAGCGCCGGCAGCATCAGGTCCTCGGTGAAGTCCGGCGCGGCGGCCACGCCGACCAGCCCCGCCACCCTGCCTGGCCGGGCGGTCGCGGCGCAGGTCGCGACCCAGGCCCCCATCGAGGAGCCGACCAGGACCTGCGGGCCTTCGGCCAGCCGGTCCAGCACCAGGAGGGCGTCGGCGATCCAGTCGCCCAGGGTCAGGTCGGTGAACACGCCGCCCGAAGCGCCATGGCCGCGATAGTCGAAGCGCAGGAAGGACAGGCCGCGATCGGCGGCGAAGCGGTCGAGGAAGCCCGCCTTCTCCCCCGCCATCGAGGAGCGGAAGCCGCCGCAGAACACCAGGCCGGGCCGGCCATCGCGGGTGCCGGAGCGGCGGCGCCAGGCGACCGGCGCGCCGTCGGCCGCCGGGATGGTGCCGGTCTCCTCGGTCATGGCAGCAGGTCGCGGTAGAGGGCGACGTAGTCGGCGGCGGCGCGGTCCCAGCTGAAATCCTGGGCCATGGCGCGGCGCTGCAGCTGCGCCCACAGCGCCCGGTCGCGCCACAGGCCGCAGACCCAGCTGATGGTGCCGGCCAGCGCCGCGGCGGTCGCGTCGTCGAAGCTGAAGCCGGTGGCGCGGTCCCCGACGATGGCGTCGTGGCTGGCGTTGACCACGGTGTCGGCCAGCCCGCCGGTGCGGCGCACCAGCGGCAGCGTGCCGTAGCGCAGCGCATACATCTGGGTCAGGCCGCAGGGCTCGGTGCGCGACGGCACCAGCAGCACGTCGGCGCCGGCCTGCAGGAGGTGCGACAGGGCCTCGTCATAGCCGATGCGGACGGCGACGCGATCGGGATGCGCGGCTGCCGCCGTCTGGAAGCCGGCCTCGAGCCCGGCGTCGCCGGAGCCGAGCAGGACCAGCCTTCCGCCGCCCGCGACCAGCGCCGGGATGGAATCCAGCAGCAGGTCGCAGCCCTTCTGCCCGGTCAGCCGGCTGACCATGGCGAAGAGCGGCGAGCCGTCATCCTCCGGCAGGCCGAACTCGCGCAGCAGCGCCGCCTTCGACAGCCGCTTGCCGGACAGGTCGTCCGGCCCGTAGGGCGCCGGCAGATGCGGATCGATCGCCGGGTCCCAGACGCCGTAATCGGTGCCGTTGACGATGCCGACGAGGTCGGCGGCGCGGGCGGCCAGCAGGCCGGACAGGGCGTAGCCGTACTCCGGCGTCTGGATCTCCTGCGCATAGGTGCGGCTGACCGTGGTGATGCGGTCGGCATAGAACAGCCCGGCCTTGAGGAAGCCGACGCCGCCGAAATACTCCAGCCCGTCGATCGACAGGCTTTCAGGCGGCAGGCCGAGCTCCGCCGCCGTCGCGGCCGGGAACCAGCCGGGGAAGCCGATGTTGTGGATCGTCGTCACGGTGCGCGGGCGCGCGCCGCCGCCGGCCTGGAAGGCGAGATAGGCCGGGGCGAGGCCGGCCTGCCAGTCATGGCCGTGCACGATGTCGGGCCGCCAGAGCGGGTCGGCGCCGAGGCCGAGCCGGGCGGCGGCCCAGCCGAGCGCGGCGAAGCGGCGGTGGTTGTCCGGCCAGTCCTGCCGGTCGGGGCCGAGATAGGGGTTGCCGGGCCGGGCGAACAGGCCGGGGCAGTCCAGCACATAGGCCGGGACGGCGATGCCTTCGAGCTCCGCCAGCATCACCTGCGCCGGGCCGCCGCCGAACAGGGCCGGGTCCTCCACGATGACTTCCGGCCGGTGCATCGCCTGCAGCACCGCGGGATAGGCCGGGATCAGGACCCTCGCGCCAATCCCGGCCGCCGCCAGCGCCGGCGGCAGCGCCGCGGCGACATCGGCCAGGCCGCCGGTCTTGACCAGCGGATAGATCTCCGACACCGCGTGCAGGACGTTCATCGGTCTCCGATCCTCCGCCGAATGAGGGAGCGTCACCCTCGCGGAAGCGAGGCCTGCGCAAGATATCCGGCCCCGCCTGTCATTGCGAGGAGGCGAAGCCGACGAGGCAATCCAGGGGCCGGCGGGAGCGGCCCCTGGATTGCTTCGCTACGCTCGCAATGACGGTTCTGAGGGTCGGAGATCGCTAGTCCAGCGCGTCGATCATCGGCTGGGTGATCAGGACGATGCCGGCGTCGGTGCGGTGGAAGCGCCTGGCGTCGAGCACCGGGTCCTCGCCCACCACCAGCCCCTCGGGGATCTTCACGCCGTGGTCCAGCACCACCCGGTTCAGCCGGGCGTGGCGGCCGATGTCGCATTCCGGCAGAACCACCGCCTCGTGCAGCCGGGCGAAGGAGTTGACCCGCACCTTCGAGAACAGCACCGATTGCCGGACGGTGGAGCCGGAGACGATGCAGCCGCCGGACACGGTGCTGTTCACCGCCTTGCCGACCCGCGCCCCATCCTCGAACACGAACTTCGCCGGCGGCAGCTGCTCCTGATAGGTGTAGATCGGCCAGTCCTGGTCGTAGAGGTCGAGCGCCGGGGTCACCGTGGTCAGGTCGATATTGGCTTCCCAGTAGGCGTCGATGGTGCCGACGTCGCGCCAATAGGGCTCGGCGTAGCTCGGGTTCGGGATCGCGCTCTCGGAGAAGCGATGGGCGCGGACATGGGCGGTGTCGACCAGGAAGGGCACGATGTTCTTGCCGAAATCATGCTCCGAGGCCGGGTCGGCGGCGTCGCGGCGCAGCTGCTCGGCCAGGAACTTCATGCTGAACACGTAGATGCCCATGCTGGCCAGCGCCGTGTCCGGGCGGCCGGGCATGGCCGGCGGGTCGGCCGGCTTCTCCAGGAAGCTGGTCACCCGCCACTGGTCGTTGACATGCATCACGCCGAAGGCCGTCGCCTCCATCCGCGGCACCTCGACGCAGCCGACCGTGACGTCCGCGCCGGTGCGGACGTGGTCCTCGATCATGGCCGCGTAGTCCATCTTATAGACGTGGTCGCCGGCCAGGATCAGCACATGGTCCGGCCCCTCGGCCTCGAAGATGTCGAGGTTCTGCCAGACCGCGTCGGCGGTGCCGCGATACCACATCGCCTCGTCCACCCGCTGCTGGGCGGGCAGGAGGTCGACGAATTCGTGCATCTCCGCCCGCAGATAGCCCCAGCCGCGCTGCAGGTGGCGCAGGAGGCTGTGCGACTTGTACTGGGTCAGCACATAGATGCGGCGGATGCCGGAGTTGATGCAGTTCGACAGGGCGAAGTCGATGATCCGGAACTTGCCGCCGAAATAGACCGCGGGCTTGGCCCTGCGGTCGGTCAGCTGCTTCAGCCGGCTGCCCCTTCCGCCGGCGAGGACCAGGGCGATCGTGCGCTTCGGAAGCTGGCGGATCGGGCCGTCGTCACGCATCCAGGGGGTCCTCCCGGCTTCGCTGTTTCCGGCAGAGTAACACCAGCTTTCGCGATCCGGCACCGCCCGTTTTCGGCAAATTTTGTTTGTTTTCGCCGGGGCGTCAGCCGGCCGGGAATTGCGGCGCGTAGATCGCCAGCAGCAGCGACAGGGTGAGCACCGAGACCACGGTCGAGACCAGGATCACCGCCGAGGTGCGCTCGACATAGACGCCGTAGCGCTGGGCGACGACGAACGTCAGCGCCCCGGTCGGCAGCGCCGCCAGGATCACCGCGCTGGCGGTCCAGAACGGGTCCATCGGGAAGATGGTCGCGGCCAGGCCCCAGGTGATCAGCGGCTGCCACAGGAGCTTGAGCACCGAGATCCAGCCGACCTCGCCGAGGCCAGTGCGCAGCGTCTGGCTGGCCATGAACAGGCCGATGGCGAAGAGGGCGCAGGGGCTGGCCGCGGCGCCGAGCAGCGACAGCAGCGTCGCCAGCGGCGCCGGCACGGCGAGACCGGCCCCGGACCAGGCGACGCCCAGCACCGGCGCCACCACCAGCGGGTTCTTCACCAGCGCCAGCGCCACGTCGCGGAGCGCGTGGAGGATGCCGCGGCCGCGGCTGCCGGTCAGCTCGAGCACCACCACGGCGAGGCCAACGCAGGCCACGCTCATGATCACGGTCGCCAGCGACGCCGGCGGCAGGCCGCGGGCCGGGCCGAAGGCGGCGGCGAAGAGCGGGATGCCCATGTAGCCGGTGTTGGAGAAGCCGGCGTTCATGCCCTGCATTGTCGCCTCGCCGGCATCGGCGCGGTGGATCAGGGCGCCGAGCACGGTTCCGAGCAGCCACACGCCCAGGACGCCGCCGAGGAAGGCGCCGACGAAGTTGAGGTTGACGATGTCGGCGACCGGGGTGCGGGCCATCGCCAGGAACAGGAGCGCCGGCAGCGCGATCCAGTAGACGAAGCCGTTCAGCGCCTCCGACTGGGCGCGGCCGAGCAGCCGGATACGCCCGGCGAAGACGCCGAGGAAGATGACGCCGAAGACCGGCAACGCCACGTCGATCACTGCCTGCATGGCGCCCCTCATGCCATGCCGGGCCGGGGCGGGGAAGCGCGGCAGGGGAAGGCTGGGTTGCAAAAGAACGTTCCGGGCGGCAGCGTCTGCCGGAGCGGCCCTCGCCTTGACGCCCCGCGGCGTTCCGCGCCATATCCGGGGCGATCCTTCCCGCGACTCGCAGGCCAGCGGAGACTGCCATGACGACCGACGCCCACGGCGCCCTGATCTACACCATGGTGCTCGCCTCCGTGGCCGACAAGAACATGACCGACGCGGAGGTCGAGACGCTGTCGGAGATGGTGCGGTTCCTGCCGGTGTTCCGCGGCTTCGACATCGACCGCATCCCGGACCTGACGCGCGACTGCATCGAGCTGCTGCAGGAGGATGACGGCATCGACCGCGCCCTCGACATCATCGCCGAGACGCTGCCGGACCATCTGCGCGAGACCGCCTATGCCATCGCCTGCGATTCGATCGCGGCGGACGGCCGCGCCAGCCAGCCGGAGCTGCGCCTGCTGGAGCTGATGCGCGACAAGTTCGAGGTCGACCGGCTGGTGGCGTCGGCGATCGAGCGGGGGTCGCGCGCCCGGCACAGGACCTTGTAGCCGCGAGCGGCCGGGGGCCGCCGCCGGCGCAACGACGAAGGGGGAGGCTCATGCGCATGTCCGGCAGGTTGTGGGCCGCCGCGGCCCTGCTAGCCGTCGCGGGCGGCGCGGCAGCCCAGGAGCAGGCCGCCCCCGCTCCTGCCGAAGCCCTGGCCGCGACGATCCAGGTCGGCGGCGTGACCCTGACCGCCTGCCAGCCCGATTTCGGCGGCTTCTGCGGCACGATCAGCCGGCCGCTCGACCCTGCCGGCACGCTGCCCGGCACGGTGACGATCGGCTTCGAATTCTACCCGCACCGCGATGCCGGCCAGCCGGCCGAGGGCGTGATCCTGGCCCAGGAGGGCGGGCCCGGCTATTCCTCCACCGGCACGCGCGAGGGCTATCTGCGCCTGTTCGAGCCGCTGCGCGGCCGGCGCGACGTGCTGCTGGTCGACAAGCGCGGCACCGGCCTGTCCGACCCGATCCAGTGCCAGGCGCTGCAGGAGGCAGGCGAGTTCGTGCCCGCCGCGATCGCCGCCTGCGCCAGGCAGCTGGGCCCCGCCGCCTGGATGTACGGCACCGCGCCGGCCGCCGACGACGTGGCCGCCGTGCTGGACGCGTTGCAGATCGGCAAGGTCGACTATTACGGCGACAGCTACGGCACCTGGTTCGGCCAGGTCTTCGCCCAGCGCCACCCGGACCGGCTGCGCACCATCGTGCTGGACAGCGCCTATCCGACCATCGGCCTGTCGCCCTGGTTCGAGACCGAATGGGCGACGGCCCGCGACGGCTTCGAGCTGGTCTGCCAGCGGTCGCCCAGCTGCCGTGCCCTCGGCGGCCGGTCGCTCGACCGGATCGAGCGGCTTGCGGCGGCGCTGCGGGCCAAGCCGGGCAAGGCCGAGGCGCCGGACGGCGACGGCAACACCGTCGGCATCGCGGTCGACGCCCCGACCCTGTTCCTGACCATGAACAGCGCCGGCGGCAGCCCGACCTTCTACCGCGAGCTGGACGCCGCGGCCCGGGCCTATCTGGAAGCCCAGGACCCGGCGCCGCTGCACCGGCTGATGGCCGAGGCCTCGTCCTGGAACACGCCGGGCAGCGACCCGGTCGCCTTCTCCACCGCCCTCTACGTCGCCGTGGTGTGCAGCGACTATCCGCGGCTGTTCCGCGCCGACGCGTCGCGGGCCGAGCGGCGGCGCCAGCTGATGCGCGCCACGGCGCAGAAGCAGGCGGCCGAGCGCGGGGTCTACGCCCCCTTCACCATCGCCGAGGTCGACGGCTCGCCGCACAAATGGGAGCGGCGCGACCTGTGCCTGGACTGGCCGGCGCCGCCGAAGGGCGTGGTTCCGGGCACCGCCGCCGATCCGAAGGCGCCGTTCCCGAACGTGCCGGTGCTGGTGCTGTCGGGCGACATCGACAGCGTCACCTCGCCGATCGAGGGGCTGGAGACGGCGCGGCTGTTCCCGGACGCGACCTATGTGCCGGTGCGCAACGTCACCCACATCACCGCGATCACCGACCAGGCGATCTTCGTGCCGCCGAAAGGCGCCGACGCCACCGGCTGCGTCGCGCCGATCGTGCTGACCTTCGTGCGGTCGGGCGGCGATGCCGGCGACACCTCCTGCACCCAGCGGATCCGGCCGATCCGCACCGTCCCCGCCTTCGCGGTGAAGGCGGCCGACGTCGCCCCGGCCACGGCCGGGACCGGCAACGCCGGGACCGAGGCCGATCTGCGCCTGGCCTCGGCGGCGGCGGAGACGGCGGGCGACGTGCTGGCGCGCTATTTCGTCAACTCGACCGGCAGCGGCGTCGGACTGCGCGGCGGGACCTTCAGCTTCGAGGCCTTCGACGCCGGCCACGCCTTCACCCTCGACCAGCTGCGCTGGGCCGAGGACCTGGCGGTGTCCGGCACGATCCGCTGGGACCAGTCGACCGGCGACGTCACCGCGGAGCTGACCCTGGCCGGCACGGCGACCGGCACGCTGACCCTGGCCTGGAACGACCGCGACACCGACGCGGTTGCCCGGATCACCGGGACGATCGACGGACGCCAGGTGGCGGCGGAGCGGATTGCTCCCTGACCTCTTTCATCCTCCCCCTCCCCTCGCGGGAGGGGGGGTGTTTCAGCACGATCCGGCCTAAACCGATACGAACGGCAAGTCCTTGCCCATTCGCGCGCGGACGCGCGCAGACCCCTCCCCCTGCCCCCCTCCCGCAAGGGGAAGGGGGAGAGTAGAAGGCATGGCCGGCTTAACTCAGAAGTACTGGGCCAGATTCTCCCGGATCCGCTCCAGCACCGGCCGTTCGCGGTCGGGCATCTCGAAGCGGCGGCCGGTGATGGTCTCGTAGGCGCGGACATAGACCTGGGCGGTGTCGCGGATCACCTGGGCCGGGATCTCTGGGATCGGGTCGCGGTAAGGGTCGCACCGCGCCGCCACCCAGCTGCGCACGAAATCCTTGTCGAAGCTCTCCGGCCGCTCGCCGCGGGCGAAGCGGTCCTCGTAGCTGCCGGCCAGCCAGTAGCGGCTGCTGTCCGGGGTGTGGATCTCGTCGGCGAGGACGATATGGCCCTCGGCGTCAGTGCCGAACTCGTATTTCGTGTCGACCAGGATCAGCCCGTGCTTCGCGGCGATCTGCTGCCCGCGGGCAAACAGGGCGAAGGCATAGTCGCTGAGCTGCTGCCATTGCGCCGCGGTCAGCAGGCCCTGGGAGACGATCTCCTCCGGCGTCAACGGCTCGTCATGGCCGCCGCCGAAGGCCTTGCTGGTCGGGGTGATGATCGGCTGCGGCAGCTTCTGATTGTCGCGCAGCCCGTCGGGCAGACGGACGCCGTACATCTGGCGCTGGCCGGCCTTGTACAGGGTCAGGATCGAGGTGCCGGTGGTGCCGGCGAGATAGTCGCGGACCACGATCTCGACCGGCAGGATGTCGAGCCTGCGGCCGACCACGACGTTCGGGTCCGGGTAGTCCAGCACGTGGTTCGGGCAGATGTCCCGCGTCTCCTCGAACCAGAAGCGCGCGGTCTGGGTCAGCACCTGGCCCTTCAGCGGGATCGAGGCCAGGATCCGGTCGAAGGCGCTGATCCGGTCTGTGGCGACGATGATGCGCCGCCCGTCCGGCAGGTCGTAGTTGTCGCGCACCTTGCCGCGGTAATGGGCCGGCAGCTCCGGGATCGTCGCATCGGCGAGCACCGGATAGGGGCGATCGTCCAGGGCCGTGAAATCCATGGGTCTCGTTCCGTCGGGAGGGTCGGCGAATTCTTAGCGCGGCCGGGTTCCCACGCACACCCGAAATCGGGCAGTCTGGCTTGGTGCCGGCGCGCGACCACGGGCTGCCGCTGCATGTCTTCGCCTTCGACCGGCCGGGCGCCATGCAGCGCATCGCCCGGGGCGAGGCGGTCGGAACGCTGATCGCCCCCGGCGCGGCCACGGTGCTGGCCGACGGCTGAGCCCGGCCCACAATCCGGCGCGCCTGTCACCTCCCATTCGGGAGATTGACGGCCCCCGGCCGGGTCCCGATCCTGATCGCCCGATGACACAGGAGGTTCCGATGACGACATCGGTCAAGGAACTGCTCGCCGCCGCCAACGCCGCGGTGCCGCGCGTCACCCGCGAGGAGGCGGCCGCGCTGATGCAGGGCGGCGCGCTGGTGGTCGACGTGCGCGACGCGGCGGAGCTGAAGGCCGGCGGCAAGGTTGCGGGCGCCGCGCATGTCTCCCGCGGCATGCTGGAGTTCCGCGCCGACCCGGAGTCGTCGTATCACGACCCGGCCTTCCGCCGCGACCGCACGGTGATCCTGTACTGCGCCTCCGGCGGCCGGTCGGCCCTGGCCGGCAAGGCGTTGCAGGATCTCGGCTACACCGACGTCCGCAACCTCGGCGCCTTCAAGGACTGGGCCGAGGCCGGCGGCGCGGTGGAGGCGGTGCCGGAGAAGGGCTGACACCGGCGCCGATGGCCGAGGGGCGTTGGCTCCTGGCAAGCAAGACCCTCCTCTGAATTCCCTGACCTGCCATCCCCGCGAAAGCGGGGATCTCGCGACGCTTTCACCGGCAAGAGATTCCCGCTTTCGCGGGAATGACGATCAAGGGGGTGAGGTGCCGCCTTCACCCCTCCGGCGCGTACTCCTCATCGAGGAAGTCGCCGATGGCGCGGAAGGCCTGCAGGCGGTTCTTTTCCATCAGCACCATATGCGTGCCCTCGCCGATCTCGACCCAGCGGCGGTACGGCGCGCCGGTGAGGCGGGTGAAGTAGTCCTGCGCCACGCCGAGCGGCACGTCGAGGTCCCATTCGGCATGGACCAGCAGCACCGGCACGGCGATGGCGCCCGGATCGTAGAACGGCCGCCCGGCGGACCAGTATTCCCGCGTGTCGAGGATCGGGCCGGTGCCGGCGCGCATGGTCGGCGGCGACTGGACCCGGCCCTCGGGGTCCGTGGCCAGCGCCGCTTCGGCCCAGGTCTCGAACCAGCCGGCGGGGATCAGGCCGTCGCGCTTGTCCGGCGGTGCCCCTTCCAGCCACCGGTCCCGGGTCTGCAGCACCGGGATCCGGCGATAGGCGCCGAGCGTCCCGCCGGGGTCGATCCGGGCCTTTCCCGGGTTCAGCCATTGCGGTGCCACCAGCGCCAGCTTCAGCACCTTGTCGTTGTTGCGGCTGGTGTAGGCGCCGGCGACCGAGCCGCCCCAGGACATGGCGACGATGCTGGTCCGCGCCAGGCCCCGCCGCCGCAGCACGAAGTCCACCGCGGCCGAGAAGTCGCGCACCCCGGTCTCGGTCCGGCCCAGCGGCGGGTTCTCCTCCGGCGGCCGGTCCATCTCCGGCGGCCGGGTCGAGCCGCCGGTGCCGCGGACGTCGACGGCATGGACGTCGTAGCCGCGGCGGGCCAGCCAGTCCATGAAGGAGAAGCCGCCGACCGGCACGTCGAACAAGGTGCCGGAGGAATAGGTGGCGCCGTGCATCAGGACGATGCTGCGCTCCGGCGAGAACTCGCGCATCCCGGCCGGCCGCTTGTTGCGGATGTGCAGGTCGATGCCGGGCGTGCCGCTCGGGATCATCAGGTCCTCGACCGCGATCCCCGCGGCGGGCGTGTCTATGTTCATGGTCTTGGGTCCGGTCAGGCGAAGGTCCAGTCGAAGCGGTCGCCGCGGCGGATGACGCGGCCGGCGGAGCTCTCGGCGAAATGGCCGGGCAGGACGAGGGCGCCGGTCTCCGCCGCCTCTTCCAGCAGCCACCGGCGGGAGGTGCGCGCCGGCTCCGGGAACTCGCAGTAGCGGGAGTTCCAGCCCGGCTCGCAGACCTGCAGCGGATGGTGCATGACGTCGCCGGCGAACAGCGCCTCCTCGCCGCGCGAGCGCAGGCGGATCACCGCGTGGTCGATGCTGTGGCCCGGGGCCGGGTGGAAGGAGATGCCGTCCAGCACCTCGCCGCCGTCGACCGCCACCAGATCGGCCAGCCCGGCCTCGAGCACCGGCCGGACGCTGTCCTGGTAGACGCCGTCGAGCGGCGGGTGCCGCGGCGCGCCGCGCGCCGGGTCGGGGCGGGAATCGCCGGCCGGGGGATCAGCAAGGCTCTCGCCGTAGCGCCGCTCCACCGCCGAGAAATGGGGCCGCGCGTTCGGGAAGGTCGGCACCCAGCGCCCGTCGACGAGGCGGGTGTTCCAGCCGACATGGTCGGCATGGACATGGGTGATCAGGACGTGGTCGACATCCTCGGGCCGCACCCCGGCCGCAGCGAGCCGCTGCAGGTAGGGCACGTCGAGCCGGTGCATCAGCGGCACCGTCGGCCGTTCCTTGCCGTTGCCGGTGGCGGTGTCGATCAGGATGGTGTGATGCGGCGTGCGCACCAGCCAGCTGTGGATGCCGAGGGTGATCGCCCCGGTCTCGGGATCCAGCGAGCCGGGCGACACGCGGCCGCGGTGGCGGTCGGCGGCCTCCGGATCGATATCGGGGTAGAGATCGGTCGGCGAGCCGTGGGTCAGCGGGATCTCGTCGATCCGCGTGACCGTGACGTCGCCGATGCGAAAGCTGGGGGAAGCCATGCGAGCCTTCTCCGCTGTGGGCGCGCCGCTTGACGGCGCCGGCCTCAGAGCTAAGGTCCGCAGGGTCAGCAATCAAATCGATCCGCCTCATGGGCTCCATCGATCATTTCGATCTTCGGTCCTTCGACCTCAACCTGCTGGTCGCCTTCGACGCGCTGATGCAGGAGCGGACCGTCACCCGCGCCGCCACACGGCTGAAGGTGCAGCAGCCGGCGATGAGCCACAGCCTGTCGACTTTGCGCGTGCTGCTGCAGGACGAGCTGTTCGTGCGGGTCGGCCAGGCGATGCAGCCGACCGCCAAGGCCCGCGCCCTGGCGCCGCGCATCCGCCAGGCCCTGCAGCAGATGCAGGAGGTGCTGCGCGCCGAGGACAGCTTCGACCCCGAGACCCAGGACCGGATCTTCCGCCTGGGCTTCTCCAGCGAGCTGGAGCTGCTGCTGATGCCGGACTTGACGGCGGAGCTGCGCCGCTGCGCCCCCGGGATCCGGGTGATCGGCCGCCCGGTGTTCCGGGAGGAGGTGCACCGGCTGCTGGACGACGGCGAGATCGACCTGGCGGTGGGCTGCTTCGACCACAGCGCCACCCGGCACCGCGGCATCGACCTGTACGACCAGGCGCTGGCCTGCTGCTTCAACCGCGAGCTGCTGCCGCTGGACCCGCCGGTCGACCTCGAAGCCTATCTCGCGACCGGCCACGCGCTGGTGACGCTGAACAACCTGCTGCAGGGCTGCCTGGACGAGGCGCTGGGCCGGGTCGGCGCCAGCCTGAACGTGGTGATGGCGTCGGCCGAGTTCATGACCGTGCTGTCGACCGCGGCCGAGGCGCCGGTGCTGGCCACCCTGCCGGCGCGCATGGCCCGGCGCTACGGCCCGCGATTCGGGCTGACGCTGAGCCCGCTGCCCTTGCCGCTCGAGCTGCGGCTGCCGGCGGTGGCGATGGTGTGGTCGGCCCAGACCGACCGCGACCCCGGCGCCGCCTGGCTGCGCGACCGGGTGGCCCCGATCCTGCGCCGCCAGTCGAATTGAGGCAGGTCAGTTCACGCCCTGGACCGAGCGCAGGGCGAAGTCACCGCCGAAATTGACCAGCATCACGCCGTTCCAGCCGTCGCGGAAGCCGTTGTCGCTGGCCTCGATGACGGGCTTGCCGTCGAGCGCCACCACCATCCGGCCGGCGGCGTCGCGGGTCCAGGTGATGCGGGTGCGGTCGCCGCGGCGTAGCGGCGCGGTGTTGGTGGTCTGCGCCACCTGGGTGATGCCCGAGCGGCCGGCGCGGTAGAGGGCGAAGACCGGGCTGTTGGACGGCAGATAGACCAGCCGGTAGCCGGAATCCTTCGACGCGCCCTGATAGACCCGGATCTCGAACTGGCCCTGGTTGGCGACGTCGGTCAGTTCGAATTCGAGCCCGAAATTGTTCTTCAGCCCCTGCTGCAACGCGATCGCCGCGACCCCGCCCTGCTGCCCGTTGGCCGCCTTGGTGTCGCTGTGCAGGCCGCTCTTGTCGACCGACCAGGTGCCCTGCAGCGAGGTCCAGGCCGGGTTGGCGGTGTAGTTGCCGTCGCTGAAATCGTCGCTGAACACGCGGGTGCCGGCGAGCGAGGCGGGCTGCGCCGGCGCGGCGGGGGCCGGAACGGGCGCCGCGGCCGGCGGCTGGGCGGGCGCCGCCGGCGGCTGGGCCGGGACCGGCGGCTCCGCTGGAGCGGTCGAGGCCGAGTAGCGCTGCACCAGCCCCTTCAGGTCGGTGATGAAGTCCGGGCTGGCCGCGCGGTCGCGCTCGGCCTGGCTGACCATCCGCGACAGGTCGTCGAGCAGCGCCTTGGTCTGGTCCTGCTGCGGCGGCTGCCAGGGGGCGTAGCGCGGGGTGGTCTGCGCCATCGCCATGGAGGCCAGGGCGGTGGAGGACAGCAGGATGGCGGCGAGGACGGGGAGAAGGGCTCGGACGGGTTTCATCGACGGGGCTCCGCTTCCAGGTCGCGACGGCAGATGCCGTTCTGACGCGCCGGACCGCCGGGCTCAAGCCCTTCCGATCGGCGCGCCGGAAAAACCCTCGGGCGCCGCCGCGGTTCCGGCCCGGCGCGATCGTCGCAACATTCCGAATGCGATGGCGGCCGGCTGCGATGATTCCCGAAACAACGGTCGTGACAAAGCCACAATCCCGGCTTATATGCAGGACATGAGCTTCGTCCGCGTCCCCTATTTTTGGTACTTTAGCTACCCGCTGCCAGCGGCGGAGCGAGGGTGCGCGTGATCTGAAGATCGATCGACGAGAGACCCGAGAGCCGCCAGACCTCCTGGCGGCTTTTTTGTTGCCGCCGGCGGGGTGAACCCAGGAGCCCAAGCCGTGTTGAAGACCACCGACGACCTGCGCATCCGCGAGATCAAGGAGCTGAGCACCCCCGCCGAGGTGATGCAGGAGCTGCCGCGCGACGCCGTGGCCACCCGCACCGCCACAGCAGCCCGCCGCGCCCTGCACGGCATCCTGCACGGGACCGACGACCGCCTGGCGGTGGTGATCGGCCCCTGCTCGATCCACGACCCCGAGGCGGCGCTGGACTATGCCCGCCGGCTGCAGCCGCTGCGCCAGCGCCTGGGCGGCGAGCTCGAGATCATCATGCGGGTCTATTTCGAGAAGCCGCGCACCACGGTGGGCTGGAAGGGGCTGATCAACGACCCCGACCTGGACGGCAGCTTCCAGATCGACAAGGGGCTGCGGCTGGCGCGCGGCCTGCTACTGGAGGTCAACCGGCTGGGCCTGCCGGCGGCCTGCGAGTTCCTGGACATGACCACGCCGCAATACATCGCCGACCTGGTCGGCTGGGGCGCCATCGGCGCCCGCACCACCGAGAGCCAGATCCATCGCGAGATGGCGTCCGGCCTGTCCTGCCCGGTCGGGTTCAAGAACGGCACCGACGGCAACGTCAAGATCGCGGTCGACGCCGTCGGCTCGGCCTCGCAGCCGCATCATTTCATGGCGGTGACCAAGAGCGGCCGGTCGGCCATCGCCTCGACCGCCGGCAACGACGACGCGCACATCATCCTGCGCGGCGGCAAGGCGCCGAACTACGACGCCGCCAGCGTCGAGGCCGCCTGCGCCGAGCTGGCCAAGGCCGGGCTGCGGCCGGCGGTGATGATCGACGCCAGCCATGCCAACAGCAGCAAGAACCCCGCGAACCAGCCGAAGGTGATCGAGGACGTGGCGCGCCAGGTCGAGGCCGGCGACGGCCGCATCGTCGGCGTCATGGTCGAGAGCCACTTGGTCGCCGGGCGGCAGGACCTGGTCCCCGGCCAGCCGCTGGTCTACGGCCAGAGCATCACCGACGGCTGCATCGGCTGGGACGAGTCGGCGGCGGTGCTGGAGCGGCTGGCCGCTGCGGTCGTGGTGCGGCGGACTGTAACACCTCAGTCGTTGACGGCGACCGCCTGAGGCCGGATCATCCCTCCATGACCCGCTTCTTCCGAGCTACCACCGCCTCCAAACGACGTCGCCGTCCGGCGACGGCGGCGCTGTGGTGCGCCGGGAGAGGCGGGGGAGCCGCCGGGATCCATCCCGGCTGACCCCAACCGGATCCCGACCCACCGCAACCCGCCGTCCCCGACCGGCGGGTTTTTTCTTGCCGGCCGCCCTGCCCCCGAAGGAACTCAGACCATGAGCCAGCCCGCCCTCGACCCGCAGGCCCACCAGGCGACGAGCGAGCCCCGGATCCGCCGGGCCATTGCAGGCGATGCCCCCGCCGTCCGGGCGCTGACCCGCGCCGCCTATGCCAAATGGGTGCCGGTGATCGGCCGCGAGCCGAAGCCGATGACGGCCGATTACGAGCAGGCAGTGCGCGAGCACCGGATCGACCTGCTGTTCGAGGGCGACGATCTGGTCGCGCTGATCGAGATCATCGACCGCGGCGACCACCTGCTGATCAAGAACCTGGCGGTGGCGCCCCACGCCCAGCGCCGCGGCCACGGCAAGCGCCTCCTGGCCCATGCCGAGGCGCTGGCGGCGGAGCTGGGGCGGCCTCTTCTGCGGCTCTACACCAACCCGCGCTTTGCCGGGAACATCGACCTCTACGCCCGCGCCGGCTTCGCCGTGGACCGGGAGGAGCCGTTCCTGGAAGGCACCACCGTGTTCATGAGCAAGCCGGTGCAACTGGACCGGCCCGGACTTTCGGGGTGAGAGACAGCCCCAGCCTGGTCCCCGATAAAAATGCGGAGGACGATGAAATGCCTGAAATGGAACCAGACTGGGACTCAAGTCTTATATCCGATTACCTCCGGGTGCAAGACCAAAGCTCTTCCCCTACCTGAGCGGGCAAATAAATCTCATAAAATTTTCTGCAATTCGAAGAACTGATCGCCCCAGCCCCCCGTGAGGGACGAGCCCCGGAAGGGTGCGGTCAGTCCGGCCGCGCCATGTAGGCGGCGAACGCGTCCTTGTGGTCCGGGTGCCAGCGCGACAGGGCCGGGCGGTTGCGGATGATGTCCTCCGCCGCCCAGCGGATGCGCTTCTCGTCCATCGCCCGGGTGACGTCGTTGTCGGGGCAGAGAATGTAGAAGTCGCCGCGGCCGAGGCCGTCGAGCATGAACTCGACCACCTGCTCCGCGGTCCAGGCCGCCGCCGGCTTCTCGGTGGCGCCGCGGGCGGTGATGCCCGTGAAGGTGTAGCCCGGGATCAGCAGATGGGCGGTGATGCGGCAGCCCTCGGTCTCGCGCAGCGCATGCGCCAGCCCCTCGGTCAGCACCT
Source organism: Inquilinus sp. Marseille-Q2685 (assembly GCF_916619195.1). Taxonomy (NCBI): domain Bacteria; kingdom Pseudomonadati; phylum Pseudomonadota; class Alphaproteobacteria; order Rhodospirillales; family Rhodospirillaceae; genus Inquilinus; species Inquilinus sp. Marseille-Q2685. Next base: position 307,735 of record NZ_CAKAKL010000002.1, on the reverse strand, counting down.
TCACCCCGGCCTTGGAGACGTTGTAGGCGGTGTCGCCCGGCGGGGTGGTGATGCCCTGCTTCGAGCCGGTGTTGACGATCAGCCCGTCGCCGCCCTGGGCGATCATCGCCGGGGCGAAGATCTGCACGCCGTGGATCACGCCGTAGAGATTGACGTCGAGCACCCGGCGCCAGCGGTCGTAATTCTCCCACGGCCCCCCGCCCTGGCCGATGCCGGCGTTGTTCATCAGCACCGCGACCTCGCCGAAGCGGCCATAGGCCTCGTCGCGCAGCCGCTCGACCTCCTCCGGCTGCGACACGTCGGTCGGCACGGCGCGGATGTCCGGCGCGCCGCCGGCGGCGATCTCCGCCACCTCGCTTGCGGCGCGGTCGAGCGCCTCGCCCGGCAGATCGGCGAGCACGACCTTGAGGCCGATCGAGGCGAAGCGTCTGGCGGCGGCGAGGCCGATGCCGCCGGCGGCGCCGGTGACGACGGCGACGCGGCCGGCCCGGATCGCGGGATGGGGGGGCATGAGGAACTCCTTGGAGACGGCCGGGGGCGATGGCCGGGTCGGATGGCGGCCTTCACTGATCTGGGTCGGCCGGGTCTGGCCGGCAAGCCGGGCCGGACCGATATGATCGGCGATGCGCCGCCGGATCCTGGTCCTCGCCGTCCTGCTCCTCGCCGCCCTCGCCGCCGGCCTGCTGTGGCGCGGCGACATCGCCGTGCCGGCCCCCTGGAATCCCTGGGCGCCGCTAGACCTGCGCGATCCGCCCAATCTGCTGACCGGCCTGAAGCTGGCGCGGGTCAAGGCCGATCCGGATCTGTGCCGGGCGGTGCTGGCGACCTCGGGGCTGAGCACCCGCCCGGTGCCCGACCGGGAGGAGGCGCCCGGCTGCGTCCTCTCGAACGCGGTCGCGGTCTCACGCGCCGGCGTCGCCCTCGACCGCGGCTTCGTCGCCTCCTGCCGCCTCGCCGTCGCCTTCGCCCTGTTCGAGCGGCACGCGCTGCAGCCGGCGGCGCAGGAGGCCTTCGGCCAGAGGGTGGCGGCCATCGACCATCTCGGCACCTATGCCTGCCGCAACGTCAACCATCGGGCGGAGGGCCGGCGCAGCCGGCACGCCACCGCCGACGCCATCGACCTTGCCGCGGTGCGCCTGGCCGACGGGCGGCGGATCACCGTGCGGCAGGGCTGGGCCGGCGATGGACCGGAGGCGCGCTTCCTTCACCGCCTGCGCGACCGGGCCTGCCGGATCTTCGACGTGGTGCTGTCACCCGACTACAACGCCGTCCACCGGGATCATCTGCATCTTGACGTCGGCTGGTTCGGGACGTGCCGTTGATAATGCTACTGGCGCGGCCGTCTGATGGCGGTTTCTCCGCTTCCGGTGCTCACGGACTCAAACGTCCGCTGCGCGCCGGTTCTCGAAACCACCACCAGCCGACTCACGCCAGCGCATTCTCAATCGGCACGTCGTTGCGCAGGGCTCAACCCCGGGCACCGTCGCGGATGGCTTCGTGGTGGCGGATCACCTCGGCGACGATGAAGGCCAGGAACTTTTCGGCGAAGTCGGGGTCGAGATGCGAGTCCTCGGCCAGCCGGCGCAGCCGCGCGATCTGCGCCGCCTCGCGGCCCGGATCGGCCGGCGGCAGCCCGACCGTCGCCTTCAGGCGCCCGACCTTCTGGGTGCATTTGAAGCGCTCGGCCAGGAGATGGACGAGGGCCGCGTCGATGTTGTCGATGCTGCTGCGCAGCTCCGCCAGCTCGGGCGGGATGGCGGGCTCAGCCTGCATTTCCCACCCCCCTTACGTCCTGCGTCGTCTTGCGGTGAGTCGAATGAGGGCGCGGGCCGCGAAGAGCGTATCGGACCATACGGTCGAGCGGCCCGCGCCCGCAGGCGGCCGCCGCAAGACGACCCTCCGGGCCGGTTGAACATGCCGACATGGCGCGTCGAACGGCTTGCGCGATGTACCACATCGCGCTGCGCCGTCCTCCTGCCCTGTCGGCATGTTGAACCGGCGCAGGGCGCAAGGGGGGTGGGAAATGCAGGCTTGCTTGCTGGTCCATCGGGTCACCTGGCTCGGAAAGGCCCGACCATAGAGCAGCCATCCGGCTTCCGCCAAGCCGGCGGATTCCGCTTGCGCCCGAAGCCGCGGTCGCGGAGAGAGGCCAGATGCCCGACACGCCCGCCCCCGTTCCCCTCGATCGCACTGCCTTCGCTGCGGACGCGCCGGGCGTCGCCCGGACCCTGATCGGCGCGACCCTGCTGGTCGACGGCGTCGGCGGCGTGGTGGTCGAGACCGAGGCCTATGACCGGACGGACCCGGCCTCGCACAGCTTCGCCGGGCCGAACCCGCGCAACGCCGCGATGTTCGGGCCGGTCGGCCACGCCTATGTCTACCGCTCCTACGGGCTGCACTGGTGCCTGAACCTGGTGTGCGACGCCGCGCGGCCGGGCAGCGCCGTGCTGATCCGCGCCCTGGCGCCGACCGCCGGGATCGAGGCGATGCGGGCGCGGCGCGGGCTGGACGATCTGCGCCGGCTCTGCGCCGGGCCCGGACGGCTGACCCAGGCGCTGGGCATCACCGGGGCGATGGACGGGCTGGCGCTGGACGCGCCGCCCTTCCGCCTGCTGCCGCGGGCCGACACGGTGCCGGTCGTGGCCGGGCCGCGCATCGGCATCACCCGGGGCGCCGAGACGCCCTGGCGCTTCGGCCTGGCCGGGTCGCCCTTCCTCAGCCGGCCGTTCCGCTGAGAGGCCGGAAGGCCGGGACAGGACCAGCCTGCCCCGGCCCGGGGACTCGGACTCAGAGACCGTCTGGAAATGCTACTGGCGCGGCCGTCTGGCGGCGGTTTCTGCGCTTCCGGTGCTCACGGACCTATGTCCGCTGCGCTCCGGTTCTCGAAACCACCGCCAGCCGACTCACGCCAGCGCATTTCCAAACAGTCTCTCAGAGATTGAAGTCGATGTGCCCGAACAGACCGCCGAGCACGCTGCCCAGCGCGTCGCCGACGCCGTCCGCCACATGGCCGACCGCTTCGCCCACGCCGCCGACCACGTCGCCCACGGCCGACTGGGTGCCCTCGAGCACCGAGCCGACGGCCGAGGTGGCGCCGCCGACCACACCGCCCAGCGCGTCGCCGCCGACCGCGCCGACATCGCCCCCCCCGCCGCCGACGATCTCGCCGGTCTCGCCCACCGCCGTGCCGACCGTACTGCCGACGCCGGCGACCGCGCCGCCGACGACCTCGCCGACATCGTGCAGCAGGCCGCCGAGAAGACCGGTCAGATCAAGAATGCCGCTCATGAACGTCTCCTGTGTGAAGGAAGGATCTGCATTGGGTTGCCGCCGCCATCCGGACCCGACCAAAGGAACCGGACACAGGAGAGATTGTTCTCCTAGGATAGAAAGGACCTATCCAAAGAAACCGCATCCTGACTGACAGCGGATCGGCCGATTTTCAGAAATCGGCCGCCAGACCGCATTCCTATCACTCCGAATGGACAAGTATACCTGCTATGTTATGCAGATTGACTGGGATTCCGAATGTGCCGACCGAGTCCTCGGCGTCCCCGGCCGGCGTCGTGCCGCGACCCGGACGCGATCTGGCAACAGGCCGGGGCCGCGGCGGCTTGCCGCAGGCTGGCGCCCCATACGGCCTTATGCGAATCTTCTTTGCGGCGCCGGCCGAATAGAAATACCATGCGCCCAGCCGCCAAGACTGTAACGAGATGCGGAAAAACTTAGAAATAACCAATAAAATTTTCAAGAAAGGGGGAACCCCCAGGTAAAGTACGATGCGGTGAGGGGCAAATGGATCAAATTTTTCAGAATTTCATCTTACATCTGGCGAGCTGCAGCCGGCAGGCGATCGGGGACCTGCTGGAGCAGACGATCAGGGGCTATGGGCTGAGGCACTTCGCCTATGTCAGCTTCCCGTCGGAGGAAGACGGCATGCCGCTGATGCTGACGACCTATCCCGCGGCGTGGGCCGAGCGCTATGTCGAGAGCCGCCACGACCGGATCGACCCGGTGATCGCGCGGGCGGTCGGAACCATGCTGCCGTTCTCCTGGACGCTCGATTCGTTCAAATCGCTGCGGCAGCCGATCACGCGCAGGCTGAAGTCCTTCCTGGACGAGGCGGCGGAGGCGGGCATCCGGCGCGGCGTCACCATCCCGATCCACGACCGCCAGGGCCGGGCATCCAGCCTGACCCTGGCCGAGTTCGGCACCGAGCCGGACTTCCAGCGCCATGTCGACCGGCACCAGCACGCCCTGCACCTGGTGGCGCTGCATCTGCATGCGCGGCTGCGTCAGGACGAGCGGCCCGAACCGCAGGCGCGGCCGGCGCTGACGCCGCGAGAGATCGACTGCCTGCAATGGGCGGCCAAGGGCAAGAGTGCGTCGGACATCGCCGAGATCATGCGGATCAGCCGGCGCACGGTGGTGTTCCACACGGAGAACGCGAAGCAGAAATTCGGTGTCGCAACACTGTCACAAGCGATCGCCAGAGGAATGATGCATGACATCATCATCTGCGCCTGAGCAAAACCTGTAAACCTATACAGCTCCCGATAGCTTTCGATTCCAACCAAGCTTCGCGCGGTTAGGACTTATTGGGCTGCACTGCCGGTCCCGCGCACGCCAATAGTGCGCCAGACCGGCACGGCGGAGCGAGGCGGCGTGGGGATCGCGATCATGACCGAAGCCGTCGGCCAGACCGCCGGACCTCAGAGGATTTCGATCCGAGTCCTTTCGGCAATTGGCGCCGGCCGCGCCGCCGCATGCCGGCAGAGGGGAGCCTGGATGTGACCAGCGTTTTCGACGATCCGAACGGCCGTTTCCATGTCCTGGTGAACGACGAGGGCCAGCATTCGCTGTGGCCGGCCTTCATCCCGATCCCGGCCGGCTGGACCGCGGTGCTGCGCGACGCCGCCCGCCCGTCCTGCCAGGACCATATCGACACCCATTGGACCGATCTGCGGCCGAGATCGCTGGCCGGCCGGTGACGGCCGCCGGACGGCCCCCATTATCCTGCGAGCGAGTTGAGCCATGGACAGCATCGATTTCGGCAGCGTCTCGCTGCCCCTGACGACCGCCCAGACCGGCATGTGGCTGGCGCAGAAGTTCATGCCCGAGATCGAGTTCAACCTGGCCGAGGCGATCGAGATCCACGGACCGCTCGATGTCGGCCTGATGCAGGCGGCGCTGTGGCAGCTGACCCGGGAGGCCGAGGCGCTGCGCGTCCGCTTCGTCGAGTTCGATGATGGCCCGCGGCAGGTGATCCGGCCCGAATACGGGGGCGACATCCCCTTCATCGATTTCAGCGCCGAGGCGGACCCGCGGGACGCCGCCGGCCGCTGGATGAAGGCGGATTACGACCGGCCGCTGAACCCGCTGAGCGACGAGCTGTGGTTCTCCGCCGTCCTCAAGATCGCGGACGATGCCTTCATCTGGTACCACCGCGTCCACCACCTGCTGATGGACGGCCTGTCCGGCGGGCTGTGCACCCGCCGGGTCGCGGAGCTGTACACCGCGCTGATCGAAGGCCGCGCGCCGACGGACGCCACCGCGTTCGGCAGCCTGGCAGAGATCCTGGAGGAGGAGGCCGGCTATCGCGCCTCCAACCGGTTCCTGCGCGACCGCGAATACTGGATGGAGCGCTTCGCCGACACGCCGTCGCCGATCACGCTGTCCCACCGCCGCCCGGGGGCCGGCAGCCTGCTGCGCGACCGGTCCTTCATGGCGCCCGGGCTGGTGGCGTCGCTGCGCGCCCTGGCGCAGTCCTCGGGCGCGAGCCTGCCGCAGGTCCTGATCGCCCTGACCACCGCCTATCTCTACCGCGTGACCGGGGCCGAGGACCTGATCGTCGGCCTGACCGTCACCGCGCGGGCGAACGCCCGGATGCGGCGCACGCCGTCGATGCTGGCCAATGCCGTGCCGCTGCGGCTGCGGATGGATCCGGGCCTGAGCATGCAGGACGTGATCCGCCAGGTCGGCACCGAGGTCCGCCAGTGCCTGCGGCACCAGCAGTACCGCTACGAGGATCTGCGGCGCGACCTGAACCTGCTGCCGAACAACCAGCAGCTGTTCACCATGCTGGTGAACATCGAGCCCTTCGACTACGACCTGCGCTTCGGCGGCCTGCCGATGACGCCGCAGAACCTGTCGAACGGGTCGACCAACAATCTCGGCGTGTTCATCTACGACCGCGGCGACGACAAGGGCCTGTGCATCGACTTCGACGCCAATTCGGCGCTGTACACGGCCGAGGAGCTGGCCGGCCACCGCGAGCAGCTGCTGCGCCTGGCGCAGGCGATGCTGGCCGATCCCGGCCAGGCCATCGGCGCGATCGACATCCTGGCCCCGGAGGAGCGGCAGCGGATCCTGGTGGACTGGAACCGGACCGACCGGCCGGTCGAGCCGGACACGCTGACCGCGTTGCTCGACGCCCAAGCCGGGAGGTCGCCGGACGCGACCGCGCTGGTGTTCGAGCAGGACCAGCTGAGCTATGCCGAGCTGGACGTCCGGGCCAACCGGCTGGCCCGGCTGCTGGCCGCGCGCGGCGCCGGGCCGGAGCGGATCGTCGCCGTGGCACTGCCGCGGTCGGTCGAGCTGGTCGTCGGGCTGCTCGCCATCCTCAAGACCGGCGCCGCCTATCTGCCGATCGACCCGGACTATCCGCTGGACCGCATCGCCTTCATGCTCGGCGACGCCCGGCCGGTGACGGTGGTGACCAACCGCGACTTCGCCTGGGTGGTGCCGGACGACGCCGACCGCCTGGTGCTCGGCGCGGCGGAGACGGAGGCCGAACTGACCGCGGCCGACCCGACCGGCCTCAAGGCCGGCGGGCTGGAGCCGCTGCACCCCGCCTATGTGATCTACACCTCGGGGTCGACCGGCCGGCCGAAGGGCGTGGCCGTATCGCACGGCGCCATCGTCAACCGGCTGCGCTGGATGCAGGGCGAATACGGCCTGACGGCCGACGACCGCGTGCTGCAGAAGACGCCGTCCAGCTTCGACGTCTCGGTCTGGGAGTTCTTCTGGCCGCTGATTCAGGGCGCCACCCTGGTGGTCGCCCGGCCCGGCGGTCACCGCGACCCGGCCTATCTGGCCCGGCTGATCCGCGACGAGCGGATCACCACCCTCCACTTCGTCCCCTCGATGCTGCGCGCCTTCCTGCAGGAGCCGGAGGCGGCGGGCTGCACCGGGTTGCGGCGCGTCTTCTGCAGCGGCGAGGCCCTGCCCGAGGACCTCCAGACCCAGTTCCACAAGACGCTGCCGGTGCCGCTGCACAACCTGTACGGGCCGACCGAGGCCGCGGTCGACGTGACCTATTGGGAGTGCCGCCGCGATGCCGAGCCCGGTCCGGTGCCGCTGGGCCGGCCGATCTGGAACACCCAGCTCTACGTACTCGACCCCGGGCTGCAGCCCGTCCCGGTCGGCGTCAACGGCGAGCTGTACCTGGCCGGCGCCAACCTCGCCCGCGGCTACATCAACCGGTCGATGCTGACGGCCGAGCGCTTCGTGGCCAACCCCTACGGCCCGCCCGGCAGCCGGATGTACCGGACCGGCGACATCGCGCGCTGGCGGCCGGACGGCACCCTCGACTTCCTCGGCCGGGCCGACCACCAGGTCAAGCTGCGCGGCTTCCGCATCGAGCTCGGCGAGATCGAGGCGGCGCTGATCCGCACCCCTGCCGTCACCCAGGCGGCGGTGATCGCCCGCGAGGACCGGCCGGGCGACCAGTACC